>JALZNL010000096.1:3068-7831 GCA_030857715.1 Actinomycetota bacterium
GTTGGGAATTTACGACCAGCAGGCGGTCTTCGTACCTGGCGATGGTCGTCGGGAACCGGAGGGAGGGATCCGAGAAGGCCTCGCCTACCTGACCAGCCGTGAAGTCCTCCGAGAGTTCCACCGGCACGATCTGCGCCGGGCTCTCCCGGACGACGTAGAGGGTCGGACCTTCGAGCAGGAGGCCGTCGCCGGTGCCCAACTTCTTTCCTCCGAGGTCCACCTCGGTTACCTCCTCCGTCTCCGTGTCGATGCGGTAGAGCTCGCCCGTGTTGAATTGGACCGTGATCAGGTACCGTCCGTCCGCGGTCGCGGCGATGCCGTTGAGGTTGAAGCCGTCCCGGTACCGGACGGGCGTCCCCCCGAAATCGAGCCAGGGCTCGATGTCCCCAACGCCTCCCGGGGTCAAGGGCACCCTGAAAAGCGTCGGACGGAACGAGTCGGTGAAGTACGCGGCGTCTTGCGTCACCGTCACATCGTTAATGAGGGTCGAAGCGGTCCTGGGGGTGTCGAGAACTTTTATCAGCTCCCCCGACCCCGTGTCGTAGACGAAGGCGCGGCCCGAGTCTCTACCGGAGATCCACAACCTTCCTTCTCCATCCACCTTCATTCCGGTGACGCCCCCGCGTCCATCAGCGCCTCCTTCCAAAAAGACTTCCGTCTCCCCGGAGCCGTCGCTGACGTTGCCCCGGTAGACGGCGCCGCTCCGGGTACTCCCGACGAAGAAGTCGCCGGTCGCCGGGTCGTAGGCCACGCCCTCCGGGAAGGTCGCGCTGCCGGGCAGCGCGTAGCTCTCGACCGGCGCTGTTCTGTCGGCCGCGGTCGAAGCCGGGATACTCTGCTCGGGGATTTGGATGTCCGATACGGTGAACGGCAACTCTAGCGGTTCCCCTTCGACCTGGTGGTTGACGACCAGAAGGCGATCGTCGTGCTTTGCGATAGTCGTCGGCCACTCGATCGAGGGGTCGGTGAAAGGCTCGCCTATCGTCCCGCTTGCGAAGTCCTCCGAAAGCTCGACCGGTAAGATCTCATCGGTCTCGTCGCTGCTGGCGTAAAGAGTTCGACCATCTAGCCAGATGCCGTTGACGGCGCTCAAGCTCTCTCTGCCGAGGTCTATCGATGTCACTTGTTCCGTGCGGGTGTCGATACGGTAGAGACCACGGGTGGTCGGCTGGGCCGCGATGAGATAGCGCCCGTCCGGGCTCGCGGCGATGCCATCGAGGTTGTTCTTCCCACTCTCGTACTCTATGGGCGTACCCTCGAGATCCAGCCACGGCTCTATCTCCCCGACGCCATCCGGGGTCAGAGGCACCCTGAAGAGCGTCGGACGGAACGAGTCGGTGAAGTAGGCTGCATCCTGTGTCACCGTCACGTCGTTAATGAGGGTCTCGCCGTTCGGGGCCGTGTCGAGGGCTTTGATCAATGCGCCGGATCCCGTATCGTAGACGAAGGCTCGTCCGGTACCGCCACCAGCAACGAACAGCCGTCCCTGCTCATCCACTTTCATACCGTAAACGACGTTGCGCCCATCGGTACGGCCTTCGAGAAAGACCTCGGTCTCCTGTGGAGCTTCTCCGACGTTGGAGCGGTAGATAGTGCCGCTCTCACTGCTGCCGACGAAAAAGTCTTCCGAGGACGGGTCATAGGCCACGCCCTCGGGGAACGCCTGATCGCCCGGCAACTCGAACGTCCGGTTCGCCGACCTCCCGCCCGTGGCGGCCTCTTCTGTCTGGGACTGCTTCGTCGCGGTCTCACGGGATGCCGTTCCTTCGCCCGGGGCAGGTTCTTTCGGGGCAGGCGCTCCCGAAGCGTTTCCTTCTCGGGTTTCTTGACTCGAGCCGCAAGCGGTAAGCGACAGGCAGAGAGTGGCAAGGACGAGAAGCAGTCGAAGTGCCCGCCGCTTCCCACTTATGGCGTCGGGGCGGTTGCGCATATCAGTAGAGCTCGCTCCGGAAAACTCTTTTCCTTCGGTCATGATCGCGCTCCTTCAGTCCTGGTTTTCTAAGAAGGTGGCGGCGCTTGCGCGGCGCCACCCGGCGCTTGGGGTCTAGACTGCGTCTCCGCCCGAGTTTTCCCCGCCGAACCGGCAGCCTTCGAGGCCGTCCGAATGGTCCTCCTGCTGGACGTTCTGCGCCTGGCGGGGATCCTGGGGTGCCGCATCCTGGGCGATGGCCGCGCTACCGAAGATTACAAGCCCTGCCGCGAGGAAGGTCCCCGCTATCCACTTCTTCATACTCGCCTATCCTTTCTCTAGCTTCCGGTATTTCGAGATCTGGGTCGAGGTCTTACTATTCCTTATTCCTCGTCGGACGTGAATTCGATATCCGTCGGCCCGTAACCCGACTCCTGCACCACGATCTCGCCGTCCTTCGCCCACATGACGTGTGGCGTGCCTGGCGGTGTGTAGATCACCGATCCCGCCGGGTAGGGCTTGGACTCGACCCGATCTAACCGTTCCCCGGCCCCGTAAAACATGACCCCGGCGAGTACGGTCGTGATGCGGGCGTCCGGGTGCGTGTGGGAGGGGAACCGAACGCCTTCTTCGATCTTCCCGAAGCTTGTATACAACTCCGGCTTTGTGGGATCTCCGACTCCGGCCGCGTTCTGGACACCTGGTACGTCCGGGTTGTCCTCCCACCCGAGATCCGGCGGAGTAAAGATCTTTACGCCTGACTCCGGACGGGTCTCTACCTTCTTGTCACCCTGCGCCTGGGCGTCATCCCGGGACGCGGCGTCCAGCGGGGCCAGGGCGGTGGCCCCGAAGGCCGCCAGCATCACCACCACGAGGGTGACCCCTATCGTCCACTTCTTCATGGTCGTCTCTCCTCTCTTCCGTTTTCCTGTGCCTGCGCTTCTCGCGTCCGGCTACACCACGAGGCTCCCCCTCTCTTTCGGCTCTCTGCGTAGGATCGCCCCGCGGCCTGCGAGCGGCGTTGGACGTTCATAAGAATTTCCACAGGAAACGCGACGGGCGGGCGGGGGCGGTTATGATGTGCGGGAAGCTAGATGAAACGCGTACTGATAGTAGAAGACGAGGCCTGGATGGCCGGTATGTTGGCCCGCGTCTTGCGGGATGAGGGCTACGCCGTGGAGACCGCGGGCGACGGACGGGCCGGCTTCGCGCGCGCCGCGGACGACTCCTTCGACCTCCTGATTCTCGACTGGATGCTCCCCGACCGCAGCGGCATCCAGATACTGAGGGGCCTCAGGGCGGCGGGGGTCGGCACCCCGGTCCTGATGCTGACGGCCCGCGACCAGGTCGAGGACCGGGTCGAAGGCCTCGACGCCGGCGCCGACGACTACCTGCCCAAGCCCTTCGCCCTCTCTGAGCTCCTCGCGCGCGTTCGGGCCCTGACCAGGAGGCAGGCGAAGCTCGGGGATCAGGCCGAGGCGGTGCTCAGGGTCGGCGACCTGGCCCTCGACCCCGTTCGCCATGTCGTGCGCCGGGGGGAAGAGCGTATAGAGCTCACCGCAAAGGAGTTCGCGCTTCTGCACACCCTCGTCGGGCGCCCCGGGCAGGTCTTCACGCGCTCGGTCCTGCTCGACACCGTCTGGGGAGCCCCCGGCGAGGTCCAGACCAACGCGATTGAGATGTACGTCTCCTACCTGCGCAAGAAGCTAGACCGGCCGGGCGAGCCTTCCCGCATACGCACCGTCCGCGGCGTGGGCTACGCTTTCGAGCCGGAACCGGAGGGCTGATGCTCGACGACATCCGCCTGAGGCTCACGCTGGGCTACGTGGGTATCCTCGCCCTGATTCTGGTCGCGTTCGGGGTAGTCGTGGTGATCCTATTCCGGGACGCCACCGTGGGCCAGCACGACGACCTCCTCTCGAAGAGGGCGGAGGCGCTGGCGGACGCCGTCTCCCGCAACGGGACCGTGGCGGACGCCATGGGCGGCGGGACCGTGCCGGAAGGGTCAACCGACTACGCCGTGGTCCACCTCGCCTCCGACGGTCGCGTCCTCTCCCGCGACGCGGCGGCCCGGGATCTGGGTCTCCCGTCACCGGAATCGTCGGAGGCCGCCCGGAACGCCACGAGGGATGTGGAGCCGGAAGTCGTGACCGCGTACGGGCCGGAGGGCGCGGCGCGGGTGGCGAGCGTTCCGGTGGTCCGTTCGGGGGAGGCGGACGGCGTGGTTCAGGTAGGCCAGCCGCTTCGGGCTGACCTGGAGGCGGTCGATCGCCTCGTGTTTGTGCTCGTCCCGATCGGGCTCGGGGCGCTCGCGCTGGCCGGCGTCGGCGGCCTCTTTATGTCGAGAAGGGCCGTGCGGCCGGTGCATGAGGCCTTCGAGCGGCAGCGCGCCTTCGTCGCCGACGCCTCCCACGAGCTCAAGACCCCGCTCTCCCTGGCGAAGATCGACGGCGAGGTGCTCCTGCGCGACCCCGCTGCCCCCGACGCCAGGGACATCATGAAACACCAACTCGCCGAGATCGACCGCACGAGCGCCATCCTCTCCGATCTTCTGGTCCTCGCCCGCCTCGATGCGGGCAAGCTCGCGGTGGAGCGCAAGCCCTTCGACTTGGCAGCGGTCCTCCTCGAGACGGCGGACCGCTTCCGCACCAGGGCGGCGGACGCGGGCATAACCCTCGACGTCTCGGTGCCCGACGAGCTTCCCGCCCGCGGCGACGCCCGGCGCACCGGCCAGATCCTGGCCGCCCTCATCGACAACGCCCTCCGCTTCACGCCGGAAGGGGGACGGGTCACCGCCACAGGCCGCCTCCTGGACGGCCGCGCCGAAGCGGCCGTCGCGGACACCGGCCCCGGC
>JALZNL010000097.1 GCA_030857715.1 Actinomycetota bacterium
CAGGGAACTGGCCGCCGTCAGGGACCGGCAGGAGCGGATCGAGCAACTGGAGCAGGAAGCAAGCACACTCCTCGAGCGCTACGCTGGCATGGTCCCCGAAGCCCTCGATGCCCTCACCCCGGAGGAGCGCCACCGCGTCTACAAGATGATGCGCCTCAACGTGGTCATGTCTGCCGACGGACTCGCCAAGGTAACTGGGACGTTCGGTGACCCATCGGGCATGCCGGAGGACTTTTCTATGAAAACTGTAGGTACATCGAGCAATACAGCCACGAGCCGAACGTCGCGACGCCGCGTTACTGGGCGACGCACGGCGTCGAGATGACCGAGGAGCGCCGGCTCTCCCTCGAAACCAAACGCAAGCTCGGCCACGATGCACTCGGTGTCATGGAGGGCCATCTCCGTCAGAACGACTTCTTCGTCGGCGGCCGTTACACCGTGGCGGACATCGCCCTCTACGCCTACACCCACGTCGCCGGCGAGGGCGGCTTCGACCTCGCCGGTTACCCCGCCGTGTTGGCCTGGATCGACCGCGTCGCGGCGCAACCGGGACACATACCCATCACGCAAGGCTAACGGAGTTTCGCCACCGAAAGGAGCTTCATGGAGAACGAACCGCGACGGGGGCACCCGTACCACATGCACGATGCGATCCTGGCCCAGCCCGACGCCTTCGCCCGTGCCGCGCAACGCAACGAGGACTCCGCCGACCGTTTCGTCGACGAGGTCGCCTCCTGCCGGCGGCTCTTTCTCGTCGGTATCGGCACCTCACACCACGCGGCGCTGGTCGGGGAGCACCTCTTCCGCCTCTACGGTGGAGGGGTGGACGTCCGGGCCGTTCACTCCTTCGACTTCGCGCTCTACGGGCCGGAGCTCACGGCCGAGGATTGCGTCGTGGCGGTCAGCCACCGGGGGACCAAGCGCTACACGGCCCTCGCGCTCGGGCGCGCCCGGGAGGCCGGTTGCCGCACCGCGCTCGTGACCGGCGAGGGCGAGGCCGCCGGGGACGCGGCCGGCCCCGTGTTCCGGACGGTCGCGCAGGAGAAGTCCCCGGCGCACACGGTCAGCTACACGACCGCCGTGGCCGTCCTGGCACTCCTAGCCGCGCGAACCGGGAGGGCCAGGACGGGGGCCGAGACGCTCCCCGAAGGTGTGTTGTCGGAGGAGGTTCCCACGGCGCTGTGGGCGGCACTGGGGACCGAGGATGAGGCGGCGAGGCTCGCCCGCGAGCATTTGGACCGGCGTAGGATCTGGCTCGTTGGGGGCGGGCCGGACGCGGTGACGGCGGCGGAGACGGCGCTCAAGATCAGGGAGACCTCCTACCTCCAGGCCGAGGGATTGCCAACCGAGGCGATGCTCCACGGCCCGTTCCAGTGCGTCGAGGCCGAGGACCTCTTCGTCCTCGTAGCCCCGGAAGGCGCGGCGCGGGAGCGCACTCTGGAGGTAGCCGGGCTCGCCCGGGAGGTCGGCTCGGAGGTCGTGGTCGTGGACGACGGTGCAGGGGAGGCGCCGGCGGGGGTACGCCTCTTCGTTCCGTCCATTCCGGAGCCTTTCTCGGCGCTTACGTGCCTCGTGCCGCTGCAGCTCTTCTCCTACCACCTCGCGCTCGCGCGCGGGACGAACCCGGACAGCTTCCGGACCGACGATGCGCGGTTCGCGAGGGCGGACGTTTCGGGGCGGTTGTAGGACCGGGACGTTAGACTAAGCGGCCGTGCGACTGATCTACACCCTCCTGCTCGTCGCCGTCACGGCCGTCTGGGGCTGGACGTTCGTCGTCGTCCAGGACGCCATCGCCCTCTACGGCGTGCTTCCCTTCCTGGCCGTCCGTTTCGGGCTGGCCGGGGCGGCGCTCGCCCCGGTCTACGCCCGCAGGCTCACCCGGCGCTCGCTGCTCGTCGGCGGCGGCATCGGGGTGGTGCTGGCGGCCGGCTACCTTTTCCAGACGACGGGGTTGCTCTTCACCACGCCGACAAACTCGGGCCTCATCACCGGCCTCTTCGTCGTGTTCGCCCCTCTGGCCGACAGGATCCTCTTCGGCGCCAACACCTCGCGGCAGATCGTCCTGGCCGTCGTCCTGAGCCTGACCGGGATGGTCCTTCTGGCGGGTGGGGGGCCCGAGGGCGCCAACCTGGGGGACATGCTCACGCTGCTGTGCGCGGCGGCGCTGGGGTTGCACATCGCGCTGCTCTCCAGGTACGCGGCCGACCACGACGCCGGCGGGTTGACCCTGGCCCAGATCCTGGCGATGGCACTCCTCTTCGCCGCCGCCTGGCCCTTCTTCGCCCCCGTCTCGTTCCCGCCGCCGGAGGTCTGGGTGGCCCTGCTCGTCACGGGGCTTCTCGCCTCCGCCGGGGCTTTCCTGGTGCAGACGACGGTGCAGCAACGCATCCCGGCGGCGCGGACCGCCATCATCCTTACGATGGAGCCCGTCTTCGCCGCCCTCTTCGGCTACTGGCTTGCGGGGGACAGGCTCGTTGCGGTCCAGGTTTTCGGCGCCGCCCTGATCCTCTCCGCGCTCGTGATCGGGGAAATCCTGCCCGTCCTGCGGCGGGGTAAATAGCCGGAACCTCCGGGATGGTCAGGCGGTACAGCCGCGGAGTCGTGGCCTCCTATACCGGTGGAGGACGAGACGCTACCGCGTTGTAAACTGGAAGCTCCCACGAGATCCGAAAGGGAGGGCTCTATGTCCCGCACCGTCGAGGTTCCGGAGTACGCGGTCCACGGGGAGGTTCGTCTCGACCCGGCGCGGACCGCCCTCGTCGTGGTGGACATGCAGAACGACTTCGTCAAGGAGGGTGGCTCGCTCGTCGTCCCCGACGCGGAAGGCACGATCCCGGCGATACGGGGCTTGCTGGACGGCGCCCGTAGTTCCGGGGCGAAGGTCGTCTTTACCCAGGACACGCACACCGGGGGAGATCCGGAGTGGGGCATCTGGCCCGAGCACGCCCGCGAGGGGTCGTGGGGCTGGGGGATCGTGGTCGAGCTGGCGCCGCGCGAGGACGAGCTCGTGATCCGGAAGGTTCGCTACGACGCGTTTTACGGCACCCACCTCGACCATTTCTTGAGGTTGTGGAACACGAAGACGGTCGTCGTATGCGGCACGGTCGCCAACATCTGCGTCCACTACACGGCGGCGAGCGCGGCCCTGCGCTGGTACGACGTCGTGATCCCCAAAGACGCCACCTCAGCCCTCGACCCGTTCGACCTGGAGTCCTCCCTGCGCCAGACGGCCTTCCTGTTCAACGGGACCATCACCACCGCCGACGCCGTTCGCCTGGAAGAAGGCGACCCGGAGGCCTACCGGAGCAAGATGGAAGAAGCCGCCCGCGAGGGGTGATCCTCCGCCCACGCCACTTGCGCCGCGGCGGACGGGGACCGGTTGGAAGGAACTCTGGGAGATTAGACCCCGGCGCTGCGGGGTAGGATTGACGACGTAGTATCCGAGAAAACAGATAGGAGAACAACATGGCCACTGCGGAACGACGCGCGGACGTGGTTTGGAACGGCAACCTGCAGAGCGGTTCGGGCACCTTCGACCTCGCGAGCAGCGGGACGTGGACGGGGGCGAACGTCACCTGGGCCTCGCGTACGGAGCGTTCTAGCGGAAAGACCAGCCCCGAGGAACTCATCGCCGCGGCCCACGCGAGCTGCTTCGCGATGGCGCTCTCCAACGTGCTCGCTGAGGGCGGCAACGACGCGGAGGAGCTCAACATCAGTGCCGTATGCACCTTCGATTTCGACCAGGTGAAGATCACCACGATGGTCCTCGACGTCCGCGGGCGGGTCCCCGGCCTCGACGCCGAAGGTTTCCAGCAAGCCGTGGAGCAGGCCGAGCAGGGATGCCCCGTCTCCAACGCCCTGCGCGGCAACCTAGACGTGCAGGTCAACGCCACGCTCGACTAGGTTCAGCTTTTCAGGCGGGCCATGGAATAGGCGTCAACGAACCCACCGTCGCGGAAGATGTAGCGGCGGTGGGTTCCTTCTATCTCGAAACCGCGCCTTTGCTACAGGGTGTTGGACCAAGTTTACTTTGCGGGCGTCTCTTTCGACATCTTTTCCTGCAACCACAGATTCAGGAGGGCTTCTGCCGAGACCCCGCGTTGTCCTGCCAAGAAGCTTAGTTTAGCGGCCAGGTGGCTCTCGATAGGATAGTAAATGGCCGAAGAGCGGATATCCACGTCAAGTTCCGCAGGTTCGGTCTGCTCCCAATAGTCGCTCAAGTCGTGCGTATCCCAAAACTCCCCGAGTTCCTGGTAAGAGCGCGAGTGGGAAATAGAGCTCTTACCTTCTTCCATACCCCTTCCGTTCGGAATCCGTCATATCTCGTGCCGACACAATTCGGCGTACTCCCTCGCCGCCCGGACATCTCTTCGAGGCGAGCCGGCATCGCATCCGGAGCCACCCGCTCCACCTACCCACCAAGACGGAATGCCCCCGTTTAGTCTGCCGAAGCCACGCCCTACCCGCGTCTGGCTACCGCAAGAGGCCGGCCGTAGTTTCGCGCGACCGCCGGTAGTCTTCATTGTCGGCACCGATCTCGACTCCGCGCTCCGCGGCGAGCTCGTGGATCCGGTGCATGCTCGTATCGAGGAGCTCTGCGGCCTTTCCCGAACTGATCCGGCCCTTCGCGAGGAGATCCAGCGCGTAGTCTTCCGCGCCCGAGTAGAGGAGTTGCCTGAGGGCTGTGGACCGGTCGGTCCTCTCCGAGCGCCCCTTGGCTTCTGCAAGCTCTATCAGGTTCTCCGGGATCCTCAGAGGGTAAGGCTTCGTCGGCTTCGTTTCGCTCATCGCTTCTGCTCCTTCGCTCTCTCCATCTCTTCGAGTTCGCCCATCGCCGCCCGGAAGGCGTCCTCCCGAACCGAGGATCTGAGTTTGCCCAAAGCCCTCCTAGCCTCGCCGAGGGTAAAGTGGCCGCCTTCCGCGAGCCCCACGACTGCTGCGGTTGGGACCAGGGCCGGCACCGGGGGATCCGACCCCGCCAGCAGCCCGAGGAAGGCCCGGTCGTCGGTGAGTATTGCGTCCGCTCCGTACTGGTGGAACACCGCAAGCGCGGCGACCTCTCCAACCCCGAACGACACGCCGACATCTAAGGTGTGCTCGACGTCCACTACCTCGGCACCGCCCGGCTCCGCCGCGAGCACCCGCTCCAAGACGTGAGCGTCCTCGTGCATCCCGCGCTTGCCCTCCTCCACCGCCTCCTCCCACACCGCCTGGGGCACCAGCACCCTGGCCGCCAAGAGCAACGCAGGCAGAGCACCGGATTTTGCCAACTTTATCAGACCATCCGAATCTGAAACTATAGTGAACATATTTATACGATATTATACAATGACTCGTCAGCATGACACTTCCTGACCCGGGATAAGCTCACGTTATGCGGATCTAAAGGTGCGTGGTATGCAGCAGGGTTTTTAGATCTTCGTCGAGGTTCGCAACGATTCGTAATCTCTCGCAACTCTGTCATGGCGATCTACAGGATCATTCTACGTGGGAGAAGATAGCCTGCATCGTGAGAAACCGGTTCGTGGTCCGGTCTCGCCGCAGAATGCGTGGCTTTAGACGTATGTCTCTGTACGGACGCCATGTGCATAATGTTACTTCGACTCGTACCGGTGACTCTTTCCGACAACCCTGTTCGGCACATGGGTTGCCGACGTTGTAGCGAGGTTTCTGATTTTCAATCCTTCAGCCCCGGATGCGGGCCATGGAGTAGGCGTCCACATACTCGCCGTCGCGGAAGGCGTAGCGGCGGTGGGTTCCCTCTCTCTCGAAGCCGAACTTCTCGTAGAGGGCTATGCCGGCCTTGTTGTCCGTGTAGACGTCGAGCTCGATCCTGGTGAGATTCAGCCAGTTCTCAGCGAGGTCTAGCGCCGCCCGCATCAGCTCCGTTCCGACGCCCCTTCCCTGCCAGTCGTCGCGCACGGCCATCCCGATGCTGCCGACGTGACGCATCCTCTGGCGCGTCGGCGAGGTGTGCAGGGTCAGGCTTCCGACGACCTCCTCTTCGATGCAGGCGACCAGTTGGTAGAGGCCCTCCGGCGTGTTCTGGAGACGTTCGCGCCAGAGGCTTAGTTTCGGGAAGGGGAGTTGAAGTGTGCCGGCTATGACGGAGCGGGCCTGGAAGAGTCGGTGCAGGGCCTCCGCGTCGGAGGGTTCCGCGTGCCGAACCATTATGTCCACGGGTTGACGCCCATCGCGGGGTGAGCATACAAGAAGAGCCCCCGCCGGTGAAGACGGGGGCTCGGGATGGTAGCAAGGTAGCCGGGTGTTACGAGGTGCGCTGCTCCGTTTCCGGGGCGGCTTCCCGGATCTCCTGCTCGATGTTCGAGATGCCGGTGTTGGCGCGGACGTAGATCTCGTCGTAGGGCGTCTGGCGTCCCTCGCTCATCTCGCGCTCGGCGCTCTTGCCGCCGAGCTTGGTGCCCAGGTAGCATGCCAGGAACCCGAGCGGTACGGAGACGATGGCGGGGCTCGTCAGGGGGAAGATGGCCGCGTCGCCAATGATGGTGGGGCTCAGGACCACGAGGCCGACCGAGGATATGAGCCCGGTCAGCATGCCGGCGATCGCGCCGGTCGTGTTGAAGCCCTTCCAGAAGATGAGGAGCAGGATGACCGGGACGTTCGCGCTCGCGGCGACGGCGAAGGCCAGCGCCACGAGGAACGCCACGTTCGCGCCTTGCAGGAGCAGGGCGAGGATTATGGCGGTGATCGCGATGCCCGCGGACGTGTAGCGTGCGGCCTTGAACTGCTCCTGCTCGCTCGCCTCGCCGTGGCGTATCACGTTGGTGTAGAAGTCGTGGGCGAAGGCGCTGGACGCGGCGATGACGAGGCCCGCTACCACGGCCACGATCGTCGCGAAGGCGACCGCCGAGATGAACGCCAGGAAGATCGGACCCCCGAGGGCCTCCGCGAGCAGCGGGGCGGCCAGGTTGCCGCCCGGGTCTTGCTGGGCGATGGTGTCCCGGCCGACCAGCAGCGTGGCGCCGTAGCCGAGGATCGGGGTCAGGAGGTAGAACCCCCCGATGACCCAGGTCGCCACGATGATAGAGCGCCGCGCCGCCTTCGCATCCGGGACCGTGAGGAACCGGATCAGGATGTGCGGCAGCCCTGCCGTTCCCAGGACCAGGGCGATGTTGAGCGAGATCGTGTCCAGCCCCGGCACGAGACCGGCGGGGGGGGCTGGCACGATCGCCGCGCGGCCGACCTCGCTCTCCACCGCGCTGAAAAGTGCTATCGGGTTGAAGCTGAACTGGGCGAGCACGGCTATCGACAGGCCGATGGAGCCGAGGATCAGCAAGACGGCCTTGGTGATCTGGATCCAGGTCGTGGCCACCATGCCGCCGGCCACAACGTAGACGGTCATCAGAATACCCACGATGATGACCGACACGTTGAACGAGATCGGCAGCAGCAGGCTTATGAGCGCGCCCGCGCCGATGAGCTGCGCGATCATGTAGAACATGCTGATCGCCAACGTGTTGAGCGCCGAGGCCGAGCGCACCCCGCGGGCGTTGAACCGCGACGTGAGCACGTCGCCGACGGTGTATTTGCCGAGGTTCCTCAAGGGCTCGGCCACGAGCAGGAGGACCACCAGAAACGCCACCAGGAAACCTATTGACAGGTAGAAACCCGAGAAGCCTTCGAGGGCGATCGCCCCGGCTATGCCGAGGAAGGACGCCGCCGAGAGGTAGTCGCCGGAGATGGCAAGGCCGTTCTGCCAGGGCTTGATCTCGCCCCCCGCCACGTAGTGGTGGCTGGTGTCCGTATTCTGTTTGGCCGCCCAGTAGGTGATGACGAGCGTGATGGCGATGATCAGGATG
>JALZNL010000590.1 GCA_030857715.1 Actinomycetota bacterium
GCCTTGAGGACGTCGGCCGGGGAGTCCGGATCTTCGCCGTCGAGCCGTTCCAGGGCGGCGGCGAAGCCGCGGCGCATGTTGTTGCCGTGGTCGCCGTCGCCTATCTCCGAGTCGAGCTTCGTCAGGTACTTGCGGTGTTCTTCCATCGCGGCGGCCATCTCCCGCACGATCCCAATCGTCCTCTCGGTCGCGCCCAAAGCGCCTCCTCTCGGTCCTGCGCATGCGGTAGCGAACCGGCCGCGCCCGTCCGCCTATTGTCCTTTCCAGGGTACATCCGCGCCGAAGCACCGCGCAACAGGCGGGTAGCTCACAGACTACGAATGTCGCCAAGATGCCCGCGCGGGGAACGCGGAGAAGATAGATACCCGCTATTCGCAGGACGCGTCACAACTTTCACGAGGGTCTCCGGGACGAGTCCGGGCTGGCGACTGGATACCCTCAAAAGAGGGGACGCGGTTCGCGCCCCCCGAAAAAGACCTTGCTAACCTCCGAAACCGAGTATGAGCCACAGGAGTGCGCCGACGATGCCACCGACTATCGGTCCGACGACAGGGATCCAGGAGTACTCCCAGTCATTGCTGCCCTTGCCGGCTATCGGGAGAACAGCATGCGCTATTCGCGGCCCGAGATCTCTGGCCGGGTTGATAGCGTAGCCCGTCGGCCCGCCGAGCGACAACCCGATGGCGAAGACCAGCAAACCGACGATCAGCGGCTGAATGCCGAACGAGAATACCGACGAGAGGTCTACCTCGGCAGCCTGTGTGATCTGCTGCGCGTTCGCAACGATTGCCAGCACGCCGAAGACCAGCACGGCGGTCCCGATGATCTCAGTGACAAGGTTGGCTACGGTGTTGCGGTAGGCGGGCGCAGTGCAGAACACGCCGAGCTTGAGTCCCGGATCCTCCGTCGGTTCCCAGTGCGGCAGGTAGGCGAGCCACACTATGATACCGCCGACGAAAGCTCCGAGAAACTGAGCGATGATGTAGCCTGGTACCTGAGCCAGGGGGAAGGCACCAATAGAGGCGAGACCTATAGTTACGGCAGGGTTGATGTGCGCTCCGCTGATAGCCCCAACCGCGTAAATGGCCATCGCAACCCCCATCGCCCATCCGAAGGTGATGACGATCCAGCCCGAGTTCTCGGCCTTGGAGTTCTTGAGCAGTACCCCGGCGACGACCCCGTCGCCCAGGATGATGAGGATCATGGTGCCGATAAACTCGGCGAGATATACTTGCATTCTTCCCTCCTTTCCTAGAACGGCCTGCCGGCCGGGACGTCGCACGGCGCCGCGAGGTAACCTTTCATCTCCTCGTCGAGCTTGAGCAGCGTTATGCTGAAGCCCGCCATTTCCAGGGACGTCATGTAGTCCCCGACGTAGGGCATACGCCACACGTTTACGCCCTCGTCCTTTAGCCTGTCGGCCACGCGGGCGTAGGCGACGTAGAGTTCCATGAGCGGTGTGCCGCCCATGCCGTTGACCATGACGGCCACCTCCGAGCCCGAGAAGTCCACGGAGTCGCCCAGGATCTTGTCCAGCATCTGGTCCACGATGGCGTCGGCGGGTTCTATCTTCTTGCGCTCGATGCCGGGCTCGCCGTGGATGCCGACCCCGATCTCCATCTCGTCGTCCCCGATCTGGAAGATGGGCTCCCCACTCTCGGGCGGCGTACAGCTCGTTAGCGCCAACCCCATCGACCGGACGTTGCCGTTGACCTTCTCGGCTAATTCTTTGATACCAGCCAGGTCCTTGCCGTCGTCGGCTGCGGCGCCGCAGATCTTGTGCACGAAGATGGTGCCCGCGATCCCACGCCGCCCGCTCGTGAAGGTCGAGTCCTCCACGGCCACGTCGTCGTTTGTCACCACGTAGTCGGTCTGGATGCCTTCGGCCTCGGCCAACTCTCCGGCCATCTCGAAGTTGAGGACGTCGCCGGTGTAGTTTTTTACGACGTAGAAGACCCCGGCGCCCCCATCGACGGCCTTGGTAGCTTCGAGCATCTGGTCCGGCGTAGGGCTCGTGAAGACGGAGCCGGCGCAGGCGGCGTCGAGCATGCCGGGCCCGACGTAGCCGCCGTGGGCGGGCTCGTGGCCGGAGCCGCCGCCGGAGACGAGCGCGACCTTTCCCTGAACGGGGGCGTCGGCCCTGAAGACGACGCCGCTTTCGGGGAGCAGGCGGAGCATGCCGCCGTGGGCGAGCTCCATACCCCGGAGCATCTCCTCGACTACCCGCTCCGGGGCGTTGATGAGCTTCTTCATGCGGTTCCTTTCCGGGGCTACGTCAGCGGGGACTCGACGGCTTCCTGCGCCCAGCCCTTGGACCGTTCGAGGGCCTCCTTCCACCTCGCGTAGAGCCGCTCGCGCTCCTCCTCGCCCATCTGGGGCTCGTAACGGCGCCTGAGCCTCCAGCGGC
>JALZNL010000591.1 GCA_030857715.1 Actinomycetota bacterium
TCGGCGTAGTCCCTGAGAACAGTAGCCAGCCAGGCTTCGTAGACCTCCGCCTGCACGGGGTCTCTTCCTTCGAGAAGTCCGATACCCCGCCTGACTTCCCCGAGCGTCAGGACGCTCAAGTAAAGGTCCTCGACCGGCACGGAGGAGATCCAACGCTTCACCCGATCGTCGCCCCGCGGCCTGCGCGCTTCGGAGATGACGTTCGTATCCAATAGATATTTCACCCTACAGGTCTACGTCTCGCGGCATCTCCTTCGACCGCTCCAGGTCCAGCACGCTCAGGTCCGGCCCGGATAACAGGAACTCTTTGAAGTCCGGCTTCTTTTCACCCATCCGCCGGTACTCCTCGGCAGGGATCACCACGACCACCTCCTCGCCGTGCCTCGTGACCACCTGCGGCCCCTCCTCCAGCGTGCGCCGCACCAGCTCGCTGAACCTCTGCTTGGCTTCCTGTAACTGCCAGGACATACCGTTGCTCCTTGTCTTTCTGTCCAGTCTGTCCAGATTATAGGACCGGGTGTCGAGGAGATCCAGGCGCGTGGGCCCTCCGCCACGGGCAAGCCCCGACGCCCGGGCTGAGGCCGGACACGACGGGGCTTCTAGGAACAGACGCCGGGGCTACCGGCGTCTGTTGGTCTGTGTGCTTACCGGCTCAGGCGGAGAGTGGCAGCCGGCTCTGGCGGACCTCGACGGGTAGTGAACGCCGGATCTTCTCGAAGTCCCTGACCTCGGCTTCGCCCACGAGCGTGACCGCCACGCCTTCCTTGCCCGCCCGGGCCGTGCGGCCGATGCGGTGGACGTAGGTCTCCGTGTCCTCGGGGAGGTCGTAGTTGACGACGTGCGAGACGTTCGGGATGTCGAGCCCGCGCGAGGCGACGTTGGTCGCCACCAGGATGCGCGTCCGGCCCCTGGTAAAGCCTTCTAGCGTCTTGGTGCGCTGCGACTGCGACTTGCCGCCGTGCAGGAGGGCGGCCTTGTAGCCTTCCCTCTCCAGCTGGCGGTGCAGCTTGGTGGCGCCGTGCTTTGTCCTGCGGAACACGATCGTCACGGGGTCCTTCTCCGCGTCGATGAGGGCGCGCAGGGCGCGGGTCTTGTCCCGGCCGTCCATCCGGTAGTAGACCTGCTCCACGGTGTCCACCGTGGGGGCCTCGGATTTCACGGTCAGGTAGCGCGGCGAGCGCATGTGGCGCTTGACCATGCCCCGGATCTCCCCCGGCATCGTCGCCGAGAAGAGGGCGGTCTGCCTCTCCTTCTCGGGGGTGTGGGAGAGGATGCGCCCGACGTCGGG
This sequence comes from Actinomycetota bacterium, assembly GCA_030857715.1. The sequence goes on from JALZNL010000591.1 coordinate 1,289, forward strand.
GGCGAAGCCCATGTCGAGCATCCTGTCCGCCTCGTCGAGCACGAGGTAGCGCACCGCGTTCAGGTGCAGCGTGCCGCGCTGGAGGTGGTCCAGGATGCGCCCCGGCGTGCCGACGACGACGGAGGTCGAGCGGTTCTTGAGGGCCTTGATCTGGGGCCCGATGCCAACGCCCCCGCACAGCACGACCGGACGGACCGGGTTGTACTTGGAGAGGCTGGAGATCTCCGTCGCGGCCTGCGCCGCGAGCTCGCGCGTCGGCGTAAGCACGAGCGCCTGCACGCCCCGCGGCTTTGCGTCTAAGCTCTCGATCAGGGGTATGGCGAAGGCGGCCGTCTTGCCGCTGCCGGTCTGGGCGAGGCCGACGACGTCGTCCCCGTCCAGAAGCCCGGGCATCGCCAGCGCCTGTATGGGCGTCGGGGTCTCCCAGCCCTGGTCGGCGACGGCCCTCTGGACCTTCTCGGATATTGGCATCGCTGCGAACGAGGTCCTCTGGACCTCTTGTATGGTATCTGTCAAGGTGTTTCGGTTCCTCTCACTCGTCGGACAGTAGTCGCCACAATAAATAAGGAGCAAACGTCGTGGGCTACCGCTCGGCGTGAGGGGAGTGGCGCAAGGCACAAAAAAAGAGACGCGCTCTAAACGTTCCGCATCTCGATGATCGTGGACGTATGTTCTTTATCGCGTAGCGGAGGGAGTATACCGCAAGCCCGCCGGTAGTCGAGCCATCGTACCGCCCGGGCGCGTGTAGGTTTTCGTTTTCGGGGGTATAGATTGCGTGTCGGGCGGGGTTCACAGACCGAACGCGGCCCGGCGTCACAACCAACGCTGACGGGAGGACGGACGATGACGGAGCCTGCGCGTGGAGAGAGCTTTCCCGAGCTTTTCGGGGTCGTACAGGACTACGCGCGGGGGGACCACAGCCATCAGGTGAAGGCGCTCAGGGTGATCTCCGCCGCCTACCTGCCCCTGTTCGAGGTCCCCCCGATGCCTGATGCCAAGCGGGTGGTCGAGGACGTCCTCCGGGCCAACGACTTCCTGCTGACCGACCCCGAGACCGGCGGGCTGGAGCCGGCCGCCGTGGACGCCGTGGTGAGCGTGGCGACCTCCCGGCTCGACGAG
>JALZNL010000098.1 GCA_030857715.1 Actinomycetota bacterium
GCGGCGCCTGAGCCCGGTCTCCGACGCACTCGCGCGGGACGAGCGTCGGGTAGCCGTACTGTAGGAGGTCCACGGCCGTCGCCCGGATGCAGCCGCTCGTCGTCGCGCCGCAAAGGACGATGGTGTTCACGTTCTGGGAGACCAGGACCGAGGGGAGATTCGTGCCAAAGAAGGCCGAAGCTCCCTTCTTCAGGATTACGGTCTCCTCTTCCTTGCGTTCGAGGCGCGGGTCTATCTCGACCCATTTTCCGCCGACTTGAAGCTCCGCCAGAGCCGGGGCCTTCTGGAGCCAGAGGGAGCCGTCCTTCAGGTTCGACTCGAAGCCGATGGTGGTGAAGATGACCGGGATACCCTTCTCCCGCGCGGCGGCGAGGAGGCGGTTCGTCGTCTCGACCTCCCTGGTGAGGTCCGAGCCCATGGTGCATTCCGGGTCGGTGAAGCCGCGGCTGAAGTCGACGACCAGCACGGCTGGGCGCGAACCGGGCGTCACGCTTTGCCCGAGGCGGGCGCGCTCGTAGACCTCCCTGGTTTCGTCGCTCATCGGAGATCCTCCCCGAAGCGGGCCCGCTTCACGAACCGGCCGGCGCCGGGCCTGCCGACAAGCTCGTCGTTCTCGACTATGACCTGGCCTCTGACGAGCACGACCTCGGGCGCCCCGATCACCTCCGTCCCCTCGTAGAGGTTGTAGTCGATGTTCGAGTGGTGGGTCTCGGCGGAGATCGTGTGCCTCTTGTCGGGGTCGAAGACGACGATGTCCGCGTCGCTCCCGACGGCGATGGTCCCCTTCCTCGGGTACACCCCGAAGAACCGCGCGGGGTTGGTCGAGACGAGCTCGACGAACCTCCTCATCGAGATGCGGCCTTCCCGCACGCCGAAGTGGTGGAGCATGTGGAGGCGGTTCTCGATCCCGGGCCCGCCGTTGGGGATCTTGGAGAAGTCGTCTTTGCCCAACGTCTTCTGGCCGTCCCAGTTGAAGGGGCAGTGGTCGGTCGAGACGACAGAGAGGACGTCGGTGGCGAGCGCGTGCCACAGGAGCTCCTGGTTCTTCTTCGGACGCGGCGGCGGCGTGTAGACGTACTTCGCGCCCTCGAAGTCGGGCTGGTCCAGCGCCGTCTCGTCGATAAACAGGTACTGGGTGCAGGTCTCGCCCCAGGCGTGCCAGTCGTTCGTGCGGGCGCGCGCGATCGGCTCTATCGCCTCGTCGCAGGAGACGTGGACGACGTAGAGCGGCGCCCCGGCCACCCTCGCGAGCTGTATCGCCCGGTTCGTCGCCTCGCCCTCCGTGATCGGCGGGCGCGTCGCGGCGTGCCACTTAGGCTCGGTCTTCCCTTCGGCGAGCGCCTCCTTGACGAGCACGTCGATGGCGTCGCCGTTCTCGGCGTGGACCATGACCACAGCCCCCGTCTCGGCCGCGACCTGCATCGTCTTGAAGAGCGTCTCGTCGTCGACCATGATCGCGCCCTTGTACGCCATGAAGAGCTTGTAGCTCGTCACCCCTTCGTCTGGCGCCTTGGCCAGGTCCTCCAGCGTCCCGCCCTCTCTTAAATCCGTCACCGCGAGGTGGAAGCCGACGTCGACGACGGGCTTTGCCCGCTCTATCTTCTCGTGCCACGTCGCGAGCGCGTCCGGGAGGCTCTGGCCCGGCTGCTGGAGGCAGAAGTCGACGATGGTCGTCGTGCCGCCGAAGGCCGCCGAGGTCGTCCCCGAGGTGAAGTCGTCGCAGGAGACGGTCCCGCCGAAAGGCATCTCCATGTGGGTGTGGGGGTCAATGGCGCCTGGGATGACGTACTTGCCGCCGGCGTCGATCACCTTGTCGGCCCGCACGTTGAGCGACGCCCCGATGAGCGAGACCTTCCCGTCCTCGACGAATATGTCCCCGATGTAGTCGTCGGCGGCGGTGACGATGCGGCCACCCTTTATGAGCACGGACATCTGATTCACGCTCCTCTCTGATCGAGAAAACCCTGGACCTAGACCTCTTCTTCCACGAACTTCCTTATGGCGTTGAGCATGACCTCGGCCCCCAGGGCGGCGTCGGCAGTATCGGCATCCTCCTCCGGCGAATGGCTTATGCCGTCCTTGCACGGGACGAAGACCATCGCGCTCGGGACCCGGTCGGCGATGCTCATGGTGTCGTGGGCAGCACCCGAGTGCATCACCATGTACGGCTCCCCGCCCGCCTCAGCGGCCTCTTCAAGGGCGCCCGCCACGCGCTCGTCGAGGGGCGTCGCCGGTAGGGTCTGGCGCTGGGCGTAGTCGGCGGTCATGCCGCGCCTCCCGGCGGCCTCCTCCGCGAACGCGGCGATGTCGCGGGCGACGCCGCGAAAGCCTTCCTCGTCCACGCCGCGGACGTCAAGCGAGAACCTAGCCTCTCCGGGGACGGCGTTGATCAGGTTCGGCCGCAACTCCATCTCCCCGACCGTTCCGACCGTGCCTTTGCCGGCCTCGCGCGCGAGCCGTTCGAGCTCGAGCATGCACTCGGCCGCGACGAGGCCGGCGTCCTGGCGGAAGTCCATCGGCGTCGCCCCGGCGTGGTCACCGCGGCCGTGGACGGTGATGTCGGCGTGGACGTAGCCCGCTATCGCGTTGACCACGCCGATGCGGTTCCCCGTGTCCTGGAGGACGCGCGCCTGCTCGATGTGCAGCTCGATCCAGCCGATCAAGTCGTCGAGAATGTGGATCGCCTCCCGCCACCGCCCCGGCTCGTAGCTGGCCTCCTCGGCGTGCTCCCAGAAGCTCCGGCCGTCGTCTACCGCGCGGAACCCCTCGCGCAGCTCCTCCTCGCTCACCCTCTGCGCGATGATGCGGCTGCCGAGGAGCATCTGCCCGAAGCCCGAGCCCTCCTCCTCCAGAAAGGAGACGAGCTGGAGTGGGAGGCCCAGCCCCAGCTCCTCGTTCAGGCGGCAGACCTCTAGCGCCACGACGACGCCCATCGTGCCGTCGTACTTGCCGCCGTTGCGGTTCGAGTCGCAGTGGGAGCCGACGCCGAAGACCTTCTCTCCCCCCGGGCGGTTCCGGGCGACGAGCGTGCCGACCGGGTCCTCGTAATGTTCGAAACCGAGGTCCTCCAGCTCCCCGATAAAGTAGTCGAGGGTGTTGCGGTACTCGGGCGTGTAAGCGTAGCGCCGAACTGCCTCGTCGGAGCGCGTGTAGTCGGGGCCGGCCAGGGTCTCTATGTCGCGCTCGATGCGCCCTGTGCTCCTGGCCCGGTCTATGCTCAACGGCTGGGTTGCCATCTTCGTTCTCCCTTCTCGCTCCGACGCCTCGCCACGATAACGTGCCGGACGGCCCTCAGACCGGCAGTTCAGGGTAGCTGTTTGCCCAGGGCCGCGCCGACTCGAAGGCCGCGCTCAGGCGCAGCAGGTCCGCCTCGCGGTTCGTACCCGCGACCACCTGCAACCCCACGGGCAGGCCGTCCGCGGTAAAGCCGCAGGGGATCGAAGACGCGGGGTTGCCGGTCAGATTGAAGGGGTAGGTGTAGTAGACCCACGAGACGACGTTGCGGTCCGGCAACTCCGGCGGGACGTTCACCCCGGCCCCGAACGCCGGAACCGGCAGGGTCGGCGTGACGAGCAGGTCGTACCGTTCGAAGAACCGGCGTGTCTCCTCGCGCAACGCGTACCTCGCGAAGACTTTTCCGTAGTAATCGGTGATGGTCCCTTCGAGGGCGCCGTCCAGTATCTCCGCAACGGCGGGATCGAGGAGCTCGCGCGAGTTTCGCAGCGCGTCCTTGAGCCTGGTACCCGCGCCCGCGTAGAACTCGGCGCTCCACAGCCCGACCGGGTCGTCCATCACCTCCTCTACGAGATCCACCGAACAGCCTAGATCCTCGAGGGCACGGGCGGCCCCCTCGGTAATCTCCAGCACCTCGGGCGTGGGCCTCGCGTAGCCGAGCGTGGGGCTCCAGGCGACGCGCATCCCGCCGACCGGCGCCTCGCAGGCCGCGAGGAAGTCAGGGACGGGTTCGGAGACGCTCGCCGGGTCGCGGTCGTCGAAGCCGGAGATCACGCCGAGCAACAACGCGGCGTCTCGCACCGTCCGCGAGATCGGACCGACGTGCCCGAGCGTCGGGGTGGCGCTCGTCGGGAAGACCGGCACGCGGCCGTACTGGGCCTTTATGCCGAAGACGCCGCACAGGGAGGCCGGTATGCGGATGGAGCCGCCGCCGTCGGTGCCGAGCGCGAAGGGCGTTACCCCGGCAGCCACCGAGGTGGCTGCTCCCGCGCTGGAGCCCCCGGTGGTCTTCGACGGATCCCAGGCGTTGCGCGTTATGCCCGAGAGCGGGCTGTCGCCGCCGCCAGCCTTGCACCCGAACTCGGTCGTGGTGGTCTTACCGATGATGCACGCCCCCGCGGCGCGGGCCCGCTCCACAGACGGCGCGTCGTCTTCGACAACGTTCTCCGCCATGGTGCGGGAGCCGAACGTGGTCCTGACCCCTCCAACGTTGATGAGGTCTTTCACCGAGATCGGGACGCCGTGAAGCGCCCCGGGCTCGCCTCCCTCGGCCAGCAGCTGGTCCGCCTCCCTCGCGGCCTCCATCGCCCGCTCGGGCGTCGGCGTGACGAAGGCGTTTAGCGTGGGCTCGAGGGACTCCATCCTGGAGAGGGTCTGGGCCATGACCTCGGTCGCCGAGACCTCTTTCCCGACGATCCGATTCCGTATCTCCTGCGCGGTGGCGTAAGCGTCATGACCCATCAGGGGGCGATTCCGGCGAGCTACTCGTCGAGGACGGCGAAGGCCCGGACGGGCGAGCCGCTGCCGCCCTTTACGAGGAGCGGCGCCCCGTAGAAGGTGAATTCGCCCTTGCCGACAAGCTCTTCGAGGTCGACGAGCCACTCCCAGTGGAAGATGCCGCGGTCACGGCAGACCCGGTGGCTCGGGAAGAGGTCGTTGCTCGGCACGTCCGTGGACGGCCCCTCGACGCCGTGGGCCATCGAGCCGCGGTCCGCGAGCCAGTGGGTGGCCTCAGCGGTGAGGCCGGGGTTGCTCCTCACTACCTCGGGGTTGGGGTAGTGTCGCTTGTGTAGCCCGGTATTGAGCAGGACGATGTGACCGTCGACCCTCACGCCGCACTTCTCCTCGGCCGCTTCGAGGTCCTCGACGCCGATCTCACCGAGGTCCGGTATGTGCGTCAGGTCGAAGCACACTGCCTTGCCGAAGAACATCTCGAGGGGCATCTCGTCCACGGAATCCCCGTCGGGGTTGGTGTGGTAGAAGGCATCCACGTGGGTCCCGACGTGGTCGAGCATCCCGAGGTAATTGGTCGCGAAGGTCATCCTGTCCTCGGGTATGCCCAGCCCGAAGTCCCCGGTCTGCTCGTGCGTCAGGGCCGGCAGGACGACCGGGCTCTGAAAGAGCTTGTGTGCCGGCATGTTGTCCGTCACGGTGAGCGAGAGATCTACTACCCTCTGCACCTCAACCTCCTTTTTCGTCGTTGTCAAAGAGCCGGCGCGGGAGAGGTAACCACGGCGATCCTGACGGACCTTTTACTATGCTTTCTCGCGCCTCGTCGGACACCATGCTTCGCTGCCCCGGAGAGGGCGTATACCGCGCCCCGCCGACCGCGGGCGTTCCCGCCCGAGGAGACCTTCCCCTACCAGCTCCCTATGCCAGTGCCCGCCACTATAGTCCACCGGCTTTTTATTTGTCAAACAAATAGCCTGGCTTGGCGAGGTGTCAACTCTCGAGCCAGGTATCGAAGGTCTCCTTGACCTCCTCCTTCGTCGCCCCGGACCGCAGGAGCAGGGTCAGGAGGAGCCGCGCCTTGCGGCCGTCGAGGGGGCCGGCGTAGATCAGGCCGCGCTCGAGCAGATCCGTCTCCGAGCCGATGAACCCGTAGGTGGAGCGGAGGACCTCCCCGCCCCCGGTGCGGGAAGCGAGCAGGACCGGCATCTTTGACGCGAGGTCCTCCAGCGTCTCAGCCATAACCGAGGGCACGTGCCCGCCGCCCATCGCCTCCACCACGAGCCCGGCATACCCTTTCTCTTCTATCTCAGGAAGGAGCCTCCCGTCGTCGCCGAGCGCGACATGGTACAGCGCCACGGGGCCGTTTTGCGCGTCCTCGGGACGTGTTACCTTGTGCTTTCCGGTCGGGCGCAGGACGATCCTGGGTACGCTCTCTGAGATCCAACCCACCGGGCCAACCGGGTCGGAGCGGAAGGTCGCCGGGTTGGAGGTGTGGGTCTTCCGGACGAAGCGCGCCGCGTGGATCTCGTCGTTCAGGACGACCACCGTCCCTAGCCCTTTGGCTACGTCGCTGGCCGCGACCTGTATCGCCGCGAGCAGGTTCGCCGGGCCGTCGGCGCCCGGGAGCGTGGGGTTGCGCATCGCGCCCGTTACAACGACCGGCGACTCACGGTCCACCAGGAGATCCAGGACGAAGGAGGTCTCTTCTATGGTGTCGGTCCCCTGCGTTACGACCGCCCCCGCCGCGCCGCCGTCGATCCGGCCCTCGATCTCCGCCGCCAGCTCGACGAGATCCTCCACCCCGATCTCGCCCGATGCCGCCTGGCGGAACGAGACGGCCGACACGTCGGCGATCCCGGCTATCTCTGGCACGTCCGAAACCAGCGCCTCGCCGGTCAAAGTCGGCTCGACGCCTTTGCCCCCGGAGTCAACCGAAGAGATGGTCCCCCCCATCGAGAAAACCGTTACCCGCGGAAGCCCCACCACTCCTCCTTACGCGTTAGTTTCCATCATCTCTGATTTGTCTGACAATCGTACAGTACCGGTTTCCGCGACGCGCGTCCGGTCTGCGGGGGACCGGCGATAGAGCGGCGGCGGGTTGAGCGGGGCGCGTGGGTTCTTGTACAATCATTTTGGTCAGACAAAAGGGGAAGAAGAAAGGGGAAGGAAAGCTCTATGGCCGACAAAGAGATCTTTTGTTCGATAGGCATAGACATCGACGCGGTCGCCGGCTGGCTCGGCTCCTACGGGGGCGAGGACTCGCCCGACGACATCTCGCGGGGCATGTTTTCCGGTGAGGTCGGGACGCCGCGGCTGCTGAACCTCTTCGAGAAGTACGACCTCCGGACGACGTGGTTCATCCCGGGGCACTCGATCGAGACGTTCCCTGACCAGGTCAAGATGGTGGTGGACGCGGGGCACGAGATCGGGAGCCACGGCTACTCGCACGAGAACCCGGTCGCGATGACGCCGCAGCAGGAGCGGGACGTCCTGGAGAAGAGCATCGAGCTTATCGAAAGCCTCACCGGCAGGGTACCCGTAGGCAACGTCGCCCCTTGGTGGGAGGTCTCCAGCGTCTCCAACGACCTCTTGCTGGAGTACGGCTACAAGTACGACCACTCCTTGCAGCACCGGGACTTCACGCCCTACTACGCGCGCAAGGGCGACTCGTGGACCAAGATCGACTACTCCAAGACGGCCGGGGAGTGGATGAAGCCGCTCGTGAGGGGCGAGGAGATAGATCTCGTCAAGATCGGGGGCAACTGGTACCTCGACGACCTGCCGCCGATGATGTTCATAAAGACCTCGCCCGCCACCCACGGCTTCGTCAACCCGCGTGACATCGAGGAGCTGTGGCGGGACGAGTTCGACTGGGTCTACCGCGAGATGGACTACGCGACGTACTGCCTGACGATCCACCCGGATGTCTCGGGCAGGCCGCAGGTGCTCCTGATGCTCGAGCGCCTGATCGACTACATCAACGGTCACGACGGCGTAAAGTGGGCGACGATGGAGGATATCGCCGACGACTTCGTCCAGCGCTACCCGCGGTCCCAGCCCAACCATGACCCCGGCATCAACATGTACGGCATCGGGACCCCGGCCGCGGAAGGGGCCTCCT
>JALZNL010000592.1 GCA_030857715.1 Actinomycetota bacterium
AAGGGAAGAGGAATGGGACGAGGTCCTCGCCGTGAACCTCAAGGGGTACTTCCTCTGCGCGCGGGCCGTCTTCCCGCACATGAAAGCCCGGGGCCACGGCCGGATCATCAACGTGGCTTCGATCACCTTTTTTATCGGCTTCGCCAACCTGCTTGACTACGTCTCCTCCAAGGGAGGCGTAGTCGGCTTCACGCGCACGCTCGCACGCGAGGTCGGCCCGGAGAAGATAACCGTCAACGCCGTCTCGCCGGGCGCCTTCCCGACGGACGCCGAGAAGATCCACCCGAACCCGGACGAGTACAATCGCTGGGTCCTCGATCAGCAGAGCATCAAGCGGCGGGGCACGCCTGAAGACGTAGGCAACCTCGCCGCCTTCCTCGCAAGCGACGCCGCCTCTTTTATCACCGGCCAGACCATCGAGATCGACGGCGGCTGGGCGATGCACTGATGCCGGAGATCTGGCGAAAAAACTACAGGCGTGGGGACTTCCTGCGTCGGGTCGGCCACCTTGGGCAGGTGGCCGGCGTCCGGCTCGTCACCCTGGGCGACGGCGCCGAGCGGGGCGTTCGTGCGCTCGAGTTCCGCACCGGCACGGGTTTCTCCTTCGACGTCATAGTCGACCGGGCCTTCGATGTGGGCCGCTGCGAGCTCGGCGGCCGACCCTTGAGCTGGCTCTCGGGCGTAGGTTTCCCGGGCCCCTGGTTCTACGAGCCCGAAGGACTCGGCTTCTTCCGCACCTTCGGGGGCGGGCTGCTCACGACCTGCGGCCTAGAGCACGCGCTGTTCATGGCCGAGGACACGGCGGAGCAGTACCGCTACCCCCCGAAGAAGACCGAAACCTTCGGCCTGCATGGGCGCGTCTCCAACCGCCCGGCCCGGTTGGTGGGCTACGGCGAGCGCTGGGAGGGAGACGAGTGCGTGCTGTGGGCCGAGGGCGAAGTCTTGCAGGCCGCAGTCTTCGGCGAGCATCTACTGCTGCGGCGCAGGGTCGAGGCGAAGGTGGGTGAGTCAAGCCTGAAGGTCCACGACGAGGTCGAGAACGTCGGGTACGCTCGCACGCCGCACATGTATCTCTACCACGTGAACGTCGGCTTCCCTGTCGTTGACGAGGGCTCGGAGCTGCTCGCGCCCGCGAGGAGCATCGCTGCCCGCGGCGATTACCCGGCGGAGGGATACGACAGGTTCCACGCGCCCGAGGCCGGCTACGTCGAGCGGGTCTTCGAGCACGAGCTGACCTCGGAGCGCGACGGTACCGTGCCGGTGGCGGTCGTCAACCGCGAGGCCGGCCTCGGTCTCTACCAGATCTACGACCGCGAGCAGTTCCCGCACCACTTCGTCTGGCGGATGCTCGGCGAGGGGACGTACGTGGTGGGCATCGAGCCGAGCACCAACCGCACCGCCGGGCGGCTCGACGCCCGAGAGCGCGGCGAGTTGATCGAGTTGGAGGCGGGAGAGAAGCGCCGCTACGCTCTCGAGCTCGGCGCCCTGGACGGCAAGGAAGAAATAGAGCGGTTCGCGGCGCGCGCAAGGTTTTTGGAAGACAGAGAGTAGCCCGGACCTGGGGTTGGAGAACAAGACGTTCGTCGCGGGCGGCGCGAGCCGCGGGAGGCGCGAGCCGCGGGCTCGGGAGGGCTGCCGGCCCTGTCTATGGCGATGTCGATGCTCGCCACCCAGGCTCCATCCGGTGGAAGGCCACGAGGTTCCTTCCGGCGTCCATCACGGCTATGTTCATCGGCCGGCCCATCTCTTGTGCCTTCTGCTCTGCGGTGAAGATGATCTGTCGCGTCTCTTCTAGTGTGATCACCGTGTTGTTATCTCCCCACGTGCGGAACATGTCATCAAACACTACCTGTAATTTCTACAGATCCGACCATGGCTGCTGACCCCTCGTCCCATACGCTCAAGTGATCGCAGAGCGGCTCACTGCCGGGCTCCGCCAGGGAGAAGCGTTAGGTCTCACGTGGTCGGACATAGACCTTGACGCCGACACACTTTCAGTAAACCGTCAGCTAAAGTGGGCGCGTCGGGACGGCGACAGTTCGGACACGCTAGTCTTCCCCGAACCGAAGAATGCCAGTCGCCGCACCGTGCGTCTTGCGTCCCGCACCGTTCGGGCGCTATACACTCCTCCAGCGGCTTCCGTACCAACTTCCCCAAGACCGGGTTTACCGGTTATCCGACTCAGTTCGTCTGCTGTGTCGGACGGATCAGGATCTCGTTGATGCTCACCCGCTGCGGCTGGCCGACGGCGTAGGCTATGGCGTTGGCGATGTCCTCGGACTGGAGCGGCTCTATGCTCCGCTGCTTCAACCCCTCGCGGACTTCCTCGTCGGTGATGTGGTCGGTTAGCTCCGTCGCTACCGCGCCCGGCTCGACCATCGTTATGCGGATGCCGTCCTCCAGCAA
>JALZNL010000099.1 GCA_030857715.1 Actinomycetota bacterium
GGACGACTGAGGTCAGGACCATCAGCGTGAGGGCGAAGGGGTAGCCGAGGGTCCAGTGCAGCTCGGGCATGTGGTCGAAGTTCATGCCGTAGACGGTGCCGATGAGGGTTGGGGCGAAGAGGATGGCGGCCCAGGCTGAGATCTTCTTTACCTGCTCGTTCTGGGAGAGGCTGACCAGGGTCAGGTTGACGCTGAGGATGCTCTGCAGCAGGTCGCGGTAGCCGGAGAGGCGCTCTGAGACGTGCTGGGCGTGGTCCTGGACGTCACGGAGGTAGCGGCGCACCTCTGGGTCCACCTCGATGGTCTCGTCCCGCATCAGGGCGCCTAGCACCTCGTTCAGCGGGTCCGTGGCCCTCTGGAACTGGATGACCTCGCGGGAGAGCTCGTAGACGCGCCGCGAGACGTCCGCGCTCCCCCCGAAGACCTGGGCCTCTATCTCCTCGATGTCGTTCTCCAGGCCGCCCACGACCGGGCCGTAGTCGTCCACGACCTGGTCCATGATCGCATGCAGGATGGCCTCGGGCCCCCGCCTGAGCAGCTCCGGGTCCGCCTCCAACCGCCGCCGCACCTCTCCCAGGTCAGGCACCTCGCTGTGGCGCACCGTTATGACGAAGTCCTTCCCGACGAAGACGTGCGTCTCCCCGAACTCGACCGTCTCGGACTCATCCACGTAACGCGCCGGCCTGAGCACGATGAAGAGCGTCTCACCGTAACGCTCCAGCTTCGGCCGCTGGTGGGCATCCAGCGCGTCCTCCACCGCCAGCGGGTGGAGCTCGAACTCCTGCGCCACGGACTCGAACTCTTCCGCCGTCGGCTTGTACAGGCCGATCCAGGCAACACCTTTCTGGGTGCGGCACGCCTCGTAAGTCTCGTACACAGACCCGGGCTCGGCGGCCCGACGACCGTCCACGTAGATGGCGTTGTCCACGATCATGGCCGGCATTATACGCCCGTGAGGATCAGGCCTCCCGCCCTGTTTTCCTTCCCTCCGCATGTCTTCGGTTAATGGACATCATCGTATAACGTATAACGTTATGCGTTATAATATCGAAGCATGATCGTCTCTTTCAAAGACGAGGGAACGGAAGACGTCTTCGACGGGCGCGACACAAGGAAAGCTCGAAAAACGTGTCCGCAGAACCTCTGGCGGGTAGCGAGGAGAAAGTTGGACCAGGTCAACCAGTCCGCGACGCTGGACGATTTGCGGGCTCCGCCCGGCAACCGTCTGGAGCCGTTGGCCGGGAGCAGAGAAGGCCAGCACAGCATAAGGATCAACGACCAGTACCGGGTGTGTTTCCGTTGGATGGAAGACGGGGCCGAGGAGGTAGAAGTAGTTGACTACCATTGAGGTAAAAGGATTGCGTATACCGAAGGATCGGGCCCCCACCGCCCCCGGGGAGATGCTGCTCGAGGAGTTCCTCAAACCGCTCGGGATGACGCAGGTGGAGCTTGCAGAGAGGATAAGGGTTCCCTACGTACGGGTAAACGAGCTGGTCAACGGCAAGCGGCGCGTCACCCCCTCGACGGCCCTGCGTTTGGCGAAGGCGTTCGGCACCAGCCCGGAGTTCTGGCTCAACGGCCAACTCGCGTTGGACCTCTACCGGACGATCAACGACGAGAAGGAAGCGGCCGAGATGGAGCGCATAGAGCCCGTTTCGCGTTAGGGTCCGTGTAGGGCGCTCCGCGAAGCGCCCCTACGGTGGTCGCGGGTTCTCGGACCTTTACAGGTGCGGGCCGAGGAGGGGCATGTCGGCGGGGCCGAGGCGGTCGGAGGCGGTCTTTAGCTGGTGCCAGAAGGGGTAGATGAGCGGAGGGGCGCTCACCTCGTCGAGGCGCCTGCGCTCGTCTTCCGACAGGGTCAGGTCGGCAGCTTCGAGGTTGTCGGCGAGTTGCTCGTCGGTGCGGGCGCCGACGACGATGGAGGTGACGCCGGGGCGGCCGAGGAGCCAGGCGAGGGCGACCTGGGCGGCCGAGACGTTGTGGCTTTCGGCGACCTCGACGAGCACCTCTATGATGTCGTAGAGCCTCTTCTCGTCGCGGACGGGTGGCTCGTCCCAACCTTCGAAGTGGCGGCCTTCCGTGGCGTCCTCGTCGCGGCGGTACTTGCCGGAGAGGAGGCCGCCGGCCAGCGGGCTCCAGACGAGGATGCCGCAGTCCCCGTCGATGGAGAGCGGGACAAGCTCGTACTCGGCCTCGCGGGCCTCTAAAGTGTAGTGGATCTGCTGGCTCACGTACCGTTGGAACCCCTGTTTCTCGGCCACCCCGAGGGCCTTCATGAGCTGCCACCCCGCGTAGTTGGAGCAGCCAACGTAGCGCACCTTGCCAGACCGGACGAGCGTGTCGAATGCCTCCAAGGTCTCCTCGAGTGGCGTCACGCCGTCCCACTCGTGGGCCTGGTAGAGGTCGATGTAGTCCGTGCCGAGGCGCCTCAGGCTCGCCTCACACTGGCGGATGATGTGGTGGCGGGAGAGGCCGGCGCCGTTCGGGCCCTCGCCGGCGGGCATGCGGGCCTTCGTCGCCAGGAGAAGTTGGTCGCGGCGTCCGGAGACGGCCTGGCCCAGGATCTCCTCGGACTCGCCCGAGGAGTAGATGTCCGCCGTGTCGAAGAGGTTGATCCCGGCGTCGAGGCACATGTCCACCTGACGGGTAGCCCCCGCGACGTCGGTAGAGCCGACCTTGTTGAACGGCCCGCTCCCCCCGAAGGTCATCGTGCCGAGGGTCAACGACGAGACGAACAGGCCGGAACGGCCGAGACGACGGTACTCCATCCATCCTCCTTGGGCTGGGACAAAGGCTTCCACCAGCCTAGCACGGCGGCGTTGCCGCAACCGGGCCCGTGAGGGTCCCGCGCTGGCTATACTTCGGCCGTGCCGGAGCTGCCGGGAAACGCGCTGATCGTCTTTGTCTCCGACTCCCACATCGGGGGCGACCCCGGCTGCGACGGCTTCGAGTCGCCCGCGGAGCTCGAAGCACTCTTCCGGGAGCTCGCGGGGCTGGACCGGCCCGTCGAGCTGGTGCTGGCCGGGGACTTTTTCGACTTCCTGCAGATAGGCTCGGTCCCCGATGGGGAGGACCGGGCCTCGCTCACGATGTCGCGGGAGGAGTATTTGAGCCTTTTCGCGGCGCTGAAGGAGTTCCGGTCCGGGGAGGGGAAGCGGGTGATCTACCTTCCGGGCAACCACGACGCCGAGGCCTGGTGGAACCCTGGGATTCAGGAGACGTTGCGGGAGGCCGGCGTGGTCGACGAGTTCGCCTACGGCTACCTGGCTTCGATGGAGGTCGGGGGCGGGCGGCGCGTGGTCTACTGCGAGCACGGGAACCAGTTGGACCCCGTGAACACCGTCGAGGACTACTCGGACGGGCTGGACACGCCGCTCGGCCACCACGTCGTCATGGACTTTACCCGGCGCGTCGCGCCCTACGGCGAGGTGTCCCCCGGCCTTGACCTCTCCGAGATCAAGATGGTCTACCCGCTCGTTGCGATACCGGGTTGGGTCGCCGGCCGCTACTTCTACGACTTCGTCGGGAAGGTCGCCGCCTACCTGCTCCTGCCCCTGCTCGTGGCCTACGCCCTCTACCGCATCGCCACGTACCTGCTGCTCTTCCCCGGCGGGCTGCCCCGGATCCACGAGCTTTTCCTGGACATCGGCATCTTCGGGATCTTCACCGTGGCCCTGTTCGCGGTCTTCTTCCTCGTCGTCCGGCACGTCGTCCGCCGGACCATGAACGCGATGAGCCCGGTCGAGACGGGGCCGCGCCCCTCGCCCGCCGAGGCTTCGCGGCAGAAGATCCGGGAGATCCTGGCCGGAGAGGCAGGCCCGCCCATGTCCCCCTCCCTCGACCCGTCCACCGTGGACATCTTCGTCTCGGGCCACACACACCTGCCCTCGCTGGAGGAGGTGGAGAGGCCGGACGGCCGGCGTTGCGTGGCCGTCAACTCCGGGTGTTACCTGCGCCAGTTGCACCCGGTCCCGCCCCGCCTCAAAGGCCCGCCGGTCTTCGTGTCGCAATTCGTGCTGACGCACGTGCGGGTCCAGGCCGAAGGCGGCTCTCTGCGCGTGGAGCTTTGGGAACAGCCCAAACCCGCGCGCCAGAGCCTGAGTCCCATCGAGCGCCTGCTCTCCTACGGGCTCAGGCCGCCCCAGCCCCAGCCGGGCTCAGAGCCCCGCGTGCGGGCCATGTCTAGCTTGTAGAAGTCGTCCTCCGAAACCACGGTCATCCAGGAGTTGCTAACCTCCGGGCATGGCTTTGTATGTTCTGGATCTCTTCGGGGTCGCTGTCTTCGCCGTCAGCGGGGCGTTGACGGCCGGGCGGAAGAGCATGGACCTGTTCGGCGTCGTGGTCATATCCGTCATCACCGCCATCGGCGGCGGGACGGTGCGGGACCTGCTTCTTGACCGGCGCCCGATCTTCTGGATAGAAGACCCGACGTACCTGCTCGTCTGCGTCCTCGCGGCCGGCGCCACCCTGGCCTACGCCCGCCTCTTCCGGCCTCCCCGACACTCCCTGCTCGTCGCCGACGCCTTCGGGCTCGCGGTGTTCACGTTTATCGGGGCGAGAATGGCCTACGAGGCGGGAGTCCCGGCCCCGATAGTAATCCTGATGGGGACGGTGACGGGTGTCGCCGGGGGGATCATGCGCGACGTTTTGTGTACGGAGGTGCCCCTGATCCTACGCCGCGAGATCTACGCCACCGCCGCCATCGCCGGCGCGGTAGTCTTAGTCGTCCTGACGAACCTCGGCACCCCCGGCCCCCTCGTCGCCCTCCCGACGGTCGCCACCGTCTTCGGGCTGCGCCTCACCGCCCTCCGGCTCGACCTCCACGTCCCGAGCCCGCGCCCAAAGGACGGAGATCCCCCTTCACCGGACGAAGGGCGCTAGGACCCGGTAGTGCTCGACGAGCTCGTCGAAGGCCATCCTGTTGAGCCCGGACGGCGAAGGGACGACCACGTCCACCACGCCCGCCACGGCGGGCTCGGGCTGCACGCCCCAACCGACCTTCGATGTCCGCCGGAACCACTTGTAGACGCCGATGCCCGTGTAGGCCACGGCCTCAGGCTTCAGGCGTTCGAGCGTCGTCCGCAGCGCGTCCGAGCCGGCCAGGATCTCCCCCCGGGTTAGCTCGTCGGCCCTCCGCGTCGGGCGAAGGCACAGGTTCGTGAACCCGATGCCCCGGTCGAGCAACGCCCCGTCTTCTTCGGGCTTGTAGAGCCGCTCCGTTATTCCCGCCGCGTACAGGACGCGCCAGAAGCGGTTGCCGGGGTGGGCGTAGTGGTATCCCGTGGCCCCTGACCTGAGCGACGGGTTGTACCCGCAGAACACGAGCTTCAGGCCGGGACGGAGCAGGTCCTTCGCCACGGGGCCGGCGCCGTTCGGGCTTCTAGCCCTCCTCGTCCTCCCCGCGCTCCTCGCGGCGCCGGCGCCGGCGGGTGCGGCGTTCCTCGGCTTCGGAGACACGCCCGCGGTCGATCTCCTGCGTCCCCTCGTCCGTGTCCCCGGCGGAAGTCTCGTCACCCGGCGTCCCTGATGCCCCGGTCCCGGAAGTCGGTGCTCCGGATGCCTCTTCCCTGGTAGTCGCCGCGTCGTCCGTGGAGGTTCCGGTCGCTCCACCGGAAGGTTCCTCGTCGCCGACCCTGAGCCTGCGGGTCTCGTCCTCTTCGACGGGTGTGCCCTCGGCGCGGACCTCTTCCTCTGGGACCGGGCCGCTCGCGCCTTCGGTGTGGGTTCGGCTGCGCGGCTCGACCTCGGTGGTCTCGTGCTCGGAGGCGCCGGGCCGGAGCTCCGTGCGGGGCATCGTCCGCGTGTCAGGGCCCGTCCTCGTGCCGGAAGTCGACCCGTTCCCTTCCTTGTCGCCCTGGCCCTCTTCGGGGAAGGTGACGTCGGAGATGGTCACGTTCAGTTCGCTGATCTTGAGGCCCGTGAAGGTCTGGACCCTTTCGGTGATCTTCTGCCGCACCTCGCCGACGGTGCCGAGGATGTTCTTGCCGTAGTCTATGCCCATCTTCAGGTCTATGGCGGCCTCGACGGAGCCGACCTCGACGCTGACGCCGCGGGTGGGGCTGTCCGAGCCCGTAATGCCTTCGAGCAGGCCGCCGGCGGACCGGGAGGCGTTGCCGCCCATGTGGACGCCCTCGACCTCCCCGGCCGCCATGCCCGCGATCCTGGCTACCACCGTGTCCTTGATAGTGGTTACGCCGCGGTCACTCAGCAACGGGCTCTCCTGCCGCCTCTGTTCTGCCTCGGTCATATCTCGCTCTCCTCCTTGGCGAACTCCGCAAATATTCTAGATGTTTCCCCGAACGGTGGCCGCGCAACCCTCTCCGATTGCAACCTTATCGGGCGATCCGTATACTGCCCTCTCCCGAGGCGCACCGGGGAACGGCCTGGAGGCCCGCGGCGAGGATGACCCCTTCGGAACACCTTCTAGAAGATCGGAGTCGGCGCATGAAGAAGCGGATGGTGCTGGCCGGGTTACTGGCGGCGAACCTGCTGCTGGCCGCGTGCGGCGGGGCGGGAGGTGGGGCGGAAAGCGGAGGCTCTTCCTCCTCCGGGGATCAGGCATCCTGCGACCTGAAGGACCCGCCGCTCTTCGAGGACGGCACGCTGACGGTGGCGACGGACAAGCCTGCCTACCCGCCGTGGTTCAAGGGTGACCCCCAGAGCTACGGGGGCTACGAGGGCGAGGTCGCGGGCGAGGTCGCCAAACGCATGGACCTGCCCGTAGAGTGGGTCGTGGAGCCGTTCAACAAGTCCTACGCGCCGGGCGCCAAGGACTACGACTTCGACATCAACCAGATCACGATAACCCCCGAACGCTCTCGGGTCGTGGACTTCTCCGACGGCTACTTCGACAATGCCCAGGGCGTCCTCGTCATGGAAGGCTCCCCCGCCGCCGACGCCGGGAGCCTCTCTGACCTGAAGGACGCAAAACTCGGGGCCCAGGTCGGCACCACCGCGCTCGACTTCGTCAACACGACCATAGAGCCAGAGGAACAGACCAAGGTCTACGACTCGACCAACGACGCCAGGAGCGCGCTCGAAGGTGGCCAGATCGACGCCTTCGTCACGGACCTCGTGACCACCGTCTACCTGCGCGACATCGAGATAGAGGGCTCTGAGGTGATCGGCCAGTACCCCGGCGACGAGGAGTTCGGGATGCTCTTCGAGAAGGACAACCCCCTCGTCGGCTGCGTGAACAAAGCTCTCGGCGAGATAAAGGACGACGGGACCCTCAAAGACCTTCAGGAAGAGCACCTCCAGCAGTACCTCGACGTCCCGGCCCTAGAGAAGTAGCTTGACGACCCGGGGGACCGGCCCGGCGGAGGACCCCGAACCGTCCACGCCGGCGGGCTCCGGGCGCGGCTCCAGGGCTCTCGGCAACCGGGCGGTGCTCGTCTCCAGCGCGAGCACGGTCTGTTCTTCGCGGCCGTCGCGCTCGTGGTGGCGCTGGCGCCGGGGAGCGGGCTCGTGGCGGAGCGGTTCTTCAGCCCATTTCATCTCTGGCAGTCGATAAAAGGGACGCCCAGCGAGCCCTCCGTTCTCGGCGCGTTCCTGCTCAACGTGTACATCTTTGCGATCTCCGAGGTGTTCATCCTGGTCCTGGCGCTCGTGATCGCGGTGGTGCGCGGGATACCGGGGCCTGTCTTCTTCCCTTTCCGCATGGTGGCGGTCGTCTACACGGACGTCTTCAGGGGCGTGCCGCTCATCCTGATCCTCTACATCATCGGGTTCGGCGTGCCGGGCCTCGGCATCGGCTTCTTCTCCTACCTGTCGGACGTCACCTACGGCATCATCGCCCTCGTGCTCG
>JALZNL010000593.1 GCA_030857715.1 Actinomycetota bacterium
GCTCAAGGCGGCGTGGATGAAAGACCTCGGCCGCCCGTTCGGGCGGGAGGCGAGCATGGCGAAGGTCTTTGCCTCCGAGACGGCGAAGCGGGCTGCGGACCAGGCGGCCCAGATCTGGGGCGGGGAGGGGTTCATGGAGGGGAGCGCGGTTGCGCGGTACTGGCGGCAGGTCAAGATCAACGAGATAGGGGAGGGGACGAGCGAGATCAACCGCCAGATCATCGCCCGCAGCCTACTGAAAGGGGAGAGCGCCGAGGCCGCGAAGGAGGGGATGGTCGCGCAGTGAGCGGCCCGAAAGAGCAACCGGGATGGGAAGAAGCGACGCGGCGCCGAGGCGCCCGGTGGCTGGCCGCGGCGACGGGCGTGGCCGTCGTCTTGCTCGCGACGGGTTGCCTCAGCCTGACCAACCACAGCCAGTCGTGCACGTCCTCCGACAGCCTGATGGGTCCCAGCGAGTTCTCTTGCTCCGGGACGGCGGAGACCGTCAAGGGCGAGGGGCCCCTGACCTTCGACGGCGAAGACGACTCCGACCCCGATTACCGCATGGACCTTACCGTGAGCGTCGAGAGCGGCAGTATGGACGTCTTCGCGAGCACCGTGGACGGCGGCCGGGAGGGGGGCGAGGTCTCGCCGGGGAGCCCGATCCGGATAGAGGCCGTCGTGCCTTCTTCGGACGAGGACGTAAGCGTCACCGTCGGCGTCAAGGGCGGCGAGGAGGCCGAGGTCGGGGGCCTCGGCTACGAGGCGAACTTTATCGAGGCGGAGTAAACGGGAGGCGACCTCGAAGGACCCCCACGCGTCGTTGGCCTTCCCGGGACGGCGAAAACGCCGGGCAGATGCCGCCGTCAGCCCCGAACCTTTGTGACCTCGCGAAGAACGACCAGTACGGGTGCCTCTCGCCGCTGCGCCGAGCCCGTCGGCAAGGACGTAGGCCTGGGGAAGCTCGCAGGAGTAGGCGTATTTCCCGACTGGAAACTCGCCCCGAGCACCACACCAGAGGTCCGATCTCTTCGGCGACGAGCGGCGCGAGACCTCGCCGGGTGGCGCAAGAGGCGGCCCCGGACTAACATGGCGGGGTGCAGTCGATCCGCACCGAGGGGAGAGGATGACCAGGATCGGGACCCACGTTGACCCGCAGGGCGCCGCGTTCCGCGAGAACGCCGAAGCCTTCGAAGGACTCCTGGAAGACTTCCGCAACCGTTCCGCCGAAGCCCGTCGGGGAGGCGGAGAGAAGGCCAGGCTGCGCCACGAAGGTCGCGGCAAGTTGCCGGTACGCGACCGCGTCGAGATCCTGCTGGACCCTGGCACCGCCTTCCTGGAGCTCTCGCCGCTCGCCGCACACGGGATGTACGACGGGCGGGTGCCGGCCGCGGGCCTGGTGACCGGCGTCGGGCGCGTCTCCGGGCGGGAGGTCATGGTCGTGGCGAACGACGCGACGGTGAAGGGCGGCACGTACTACCCGATGACCGTCAAGAAGCACCTCCGGGCCCAGGAGGTCGCCGAGCAGAACCATCTCCCATGCGTCTACCTCGTGGACTCGGGCGGGGCCTTCCTGCCGCTCCAGGACGAGGTCTTCCCTGACAGGGACCACTTCGGGCGCATCTTCTACAACCAGGCCAGGATGAGCGCGAAGAGGATACCCCAGATTGCGTCGGTTATGGGATCTTGCACGGCCGGCGGCGCCTACGTGCCGGCGATGAGCGACGAGGTCGTCATCGTGAAGGGGACGGGCACGATCTTCCTCGGAGGCCCCCCGCTCGTGAAGGCCGCCACCGGCGAAGAAGTAACGGCCGAAGAACTCGGCGGCGCCGAAGTCCACACCCGCCTCTCCGGCGTCGCCGACCACTTCGCCGAGAGCGACGAGCACGCCATAGCCATCGTGCGCCAGATCGTCGAAAACTTGAACCGGCCCAAACGCGTCCCCTGGACGATCGAGCAACCGGAGGAGCCGGCCGAGGACCCTTCCGAGATCTACGGGGTCGTGCCGGCGGACTACCGGCAGGGGTATGACGTGAGGGAGGTCATAGGGCGCGTCGTGGATGGGAGCCGCCTGCACGAGTTCAAGCCCCTCTACGGTGAGACGCTGGTCTGCGGTTTTGCCCGCATCATGGGCCATCCTGTCGGGATCGTCGCCAACAACGGCATCCTGTTCTCCGAGAGCGCGGTCAAGGGCGCACACTTCGTCGAGCTGTGCTCTGCTAGGGGCATCCCGCTCGTCTTCTTGCAGAACATTACGGGTTTCATGGTCGGGCGGGAGTATGAGGCCGGCGGCATCGCCAAGGACGGGGCGAAGCTCGTCATGGCCGTCGCCAACGCCAACGTGCCGAAGTTCACCTTCGTGATCGGAGGCTCCTTCGGCGCCGGCAACTACGGGATGTGCGGCCGGGCGTACTCGCCGCGCTTC
>JALZNL010000594.1 GCA_030857715.1 Actinomycetota bacterium
CCTCCATAGCCATCGCCGTCGGGCGCGAGCTCGAGGTGCCGGAGGAGAAGCTCAACCCCGTCGGCGGCGCCGTCGCCCTCGGCCACCCCGTCGGGGCCACCGGCGCGGTGCTCACCGTCAAGATCCTGCACCACCTGGAGCGCACGGGTGGCCGCTACGGCCTCGTCACCCTCTGCATCGGCGGCGGCATGGGCATCGCTGCGATCTTCGAGCGCATCTAGCCCAACCGTCCACCCGAAAAACAACGGCGCCCGGCGAAAAGCCGGGCGCCGTTTTATTGAACTCGTGAGGCGCCAAGGCGGGCCGTCTTGCCGCCCACGTAGGCGATAAGGGTGGCCGTTCAACCGGCGGCTCTCTGCAGGGCCGCCGCGTCTCTTACGTGGATGTGCCGTCTTCTCAGTTCCACAATGCCTGCCTGCTGCAGCCTGGTGAAGGCCCTGGTCACGGTCTCGCGGCTGGAGCCGATCATGGCGGCCAGCTGCTGATGGGTGTAATGGGTGGGTATCCTGGGACCCTCGGGGGTCATGACGCCCTCGCTCTCGGCGAGCTGGAGGACCAGGCTCGCCAGGCGGGCGGGCGCGTCCTTGAAGCCGATGTCCTCGAGCCGGGTCTCGCACAAGCGCAGCCGCTCGCTCAGGACGCGCAGCATCCGTAGTCCCACGTCGGGATTGTCCCGCACGAGGCGCTCCAGGTCCTCGCTCTTAAGGACGCAGATGTCGGACGGCTCCGTGGCCTCCGCGTACGCCTCCCTGAGCCGCTGGGCGGTGAGCGCCATCTCACCGAACATCGTTCCGGCCTCCACCACGGCGAGCGTGAACTCCCACCCGTCCGGGGTCACCCTGTATATCCGCACGCGTCCCTTCTTGAGCATGAAGAGTGCTTCACTCCGGTCCCCTGGGGCATAAAGGATCTGGCCCCGCTCCACGTGTGTGTCAGGGACGCGCCGGCTGAACTCCTCCAACTCCTCCCCCGAGAGGGGCTCCAGGACGTCCACCAGGGACAGGAGCCGTATCTTCTCCCTCGGTAACAACATCTTTGAGACCTTCTCCTCCTCGAAACCCGAGACGGTTCGCCCACCACCAAGTCCCCACTCTACAGCAAGCCGGTAGTTGGGTGACACACGTCACCGAGTTTTCTCCACCCTTCCCCGATAGTGCGCTTACGCGACGAGAGGAGGGCGCACATGGCTAACGCGGCGCTCGTGGTCTTTGCGGATACGGAGACGCACGCGGACATGGGCCGCGTGGCCAACGCTCTAACGACCGCAAAGGAGTTCAAGGACGCAGGCGAAGAGGTCACCCTCATCTTCGACGGGGCCGGGACCAGGTGGGTGGGCGAGCTCTCCGATCCGGACCACCGGCTCAGCGGGGCCTTCGATTCGGTGAAAGACAAGGTCGGCGGGGCTTGTGCCTACTGCGCGGCGTCTTTCGGCGTGAAGGAGGAGGTGCAGGCGAGCGACGTCCCCCTGATGGATGAGTACAAGGGGCATCCCAGCCTCCACAGCCTCGTGTCCCGGGGCTACGAGGTCATCACGTTCTAGGCCAGTCCGTTTTCGATCAGGAGGAGATAGATGAATACTGAGGATCTGGCGCCAACACTCGATAACCGACAGTTGAGCAAGTACAACTACGAGCACTTCTGGGCCAAGCACCTCTTCGCCGACCTGTGGCGGACGGCGCGGGGGGAGGGGGTGCGGCCCGGCTCCCAGGCGCCGGACTTCGAGCTGGAGACGACCGAAGGAGAGCGGGTGCGCCTGAGCGGGCTGCGCGGCAAACCCGTGCTCTTGCACTTCGGCAGCGCCACCTGACCGATCACCACCGGCGCGGTCGCGCCGACCAAACAACTCCATAAGATTTACGGAGACCGGGTCCGGTTCTTCGACGTCTTTCTCCGGCAGGCCCATCCCGGCGAGCTCCGCGGCCCGTACCGGAGTTACGGGGAGAAGCTGGAGGGAGCCAGGGAGTACCGACGCCAGGAGGCGCTCCCCTGGCCGGTCCTGGTGGACGACCTGGCGGGGACGGTCCACCGGGCCTACAGCGGCGAGATGGCCGACCCCGTGTTCCTGATCGACTCTGAGGGGCGGGTCTCTTTCTACGGCATGTGGACGCACGCGCCCACCCTGAAAAAGGCCATCGACGGGCTCCTGGCGCGTGGTGGACGCGGGGTCTCCGGCGGTCTCGACCGCACGCCGCACATGTTGGCGTCGTTCGTCGACGGGTGGCGCGGGCCGAGGCGGGGCGGCAGGCGGGCTGTCCTCGAGTACGACCTCGGAGGATTCGGCGCCGGCACCATGAGCTTCCTCGGCAACAAGGCGAAGCCGGTGCTAGGACCACTCGCGCTGCGCGCCAACCCGCTGCCCACGGCGGCGAAGCTCGGCCTCGGCGGGATGGCCGCCGCCCTG
>JALZNL010000595.1 GCA_030857715.1 Actinomycetota bacterium
ACCGTGAGGTTGTCCCGCCTGAGAACCAGGTCCCCGGGCAGCCGGTCCAGCCCGAGTCGCCCGAGCAGCAAGAACATCCCACCGAGCACCAGCAAAAGCAGCGCCCCACCGATAAGTAGCTTCCCGAATCCTTCGAGTCCCATGCGCCTATATTATCGTCATCCGGGGGCCGGGGAGAAATCGCGGCGAGAAGGGTGCTCTCGCGACAGTCTTATACTTCCCTGTCCGCCATCGTTCATCGCCCTTGGGGCCAAGAGAAACAGGAGGAGGCGGGAATGGTGTATGCGTAGAACCAGGTATGTTTGGATATTGGCCCGGGTGTTGGTGGCGGTGCTCGTTGCTGCGAGCATAGCTTGGGCGGCGGCCCCAACCAATGGCGCCAGGCTGCGCAACGCGCTGACGGTGGATGGGATCATGGAGCACTAGCGCACGTTACAGGCCATCGCCGACGCCCACGACGACAATCGGGCCTCCGGCACCCTGGGCAACGACACCTCTGCGGCAATTAGCCAAACAACCGAATCATCACCCTCGACAACGAGCGGGGACGGCACTTGGGCCGTCCCCGCTTCGTCTTCGCGAAGAAGAGGCGCCCACCGCCGCCGTGGTACATTCGCGTCATTATGCGCCGCTACGCAAGAACGGCCGTCTAGCGTGAAACTCGTCGGTCTCGCCCGCACATCCGTCCTCGTGCCGTTGCTGGCGGGTATCCTCCTGGCCGCAAGCCTCGCGGCGTGCGGCCAGGATCCCCCTCTCGCCCCTGACCCAGATCTCTCCTCCGACCTGCGCGATGCGGTGGGCGTCGGGGGCATTATGGGTCACGCCCGCCGCCTCCAGACCATTGCCGACGAGCACGGCGGCAACCGCGCCGCCGGCACCCCGGGCTACGACGCCTCGGCCGCCTACGTCGCGGACGAACTCCGCCGAACCGGCTACGAGGTACAGATCCAGTCCTTCGAGTTGCCAGGCTACGCCGTGTTCCGCGAGGCAAACCTGAATGTTCCAGGGACATCGGTGCAAGGAACGGACTTCGCCCTCATGGAGCGCTCTGCCAGCGACGAGGTCGAGGCCCCGGTGCAGTCCGTGGACGCCCGTAGCTCTACGAGCGGATGCGAGATGGAAGATTTCGAGGGTCTCTCAGAGGGCGACATCGCGCTTCTGCGCCGCGGCACCTGCACGTTCCGGACGAAAGCCGAGAACGCGGAGAGGGCGGGGGCGTCCGCGGCGCTCATCTTCAACGCGGGCGAGGCCGGCGGGGAGGTATTGCGGGGGTCACTCGGCGGACCCGGCGTCGGCATACCCGTGATGGGCACCAGCGAGTCGTTCGGGGAAGGGCTCCTGGCGCGCGAAGATCTGCCGGAGGTGCGGGTCTTCGCGGCCGAGGGCGGGGACAACCGCACGACCAACGTCATAGCGGAGATGCCTGGAGGCGACGGGGAGAACACCGTGATGGTCGGAGCGCACCTGGACTCCGTGCCGGAGGGACCTGGTATCAACGACAACGGCTCAGGGTCTGCGACGGTGCTGGAGATCGCACTCCAACTCGCCGAGATCGACGCGGAGCCCCGCAGCCGGGTGCGCTTCGCGTTCTGGGGGGCGGAGGAGATCGGCCTGCTCGGCTCCCGCCACTACGTCGAAGGGCTGGGGGAAGGCGAGATCGAAGCCATCTCTGCCTACCTCAATTTCGACATGACCGGCTCCCCGAACTACGTCACCTCTGTCTATGAAGGGCCAGATGAAGTAGAGGAAATCTTCGGCTCATACTTCGAGACCGAAGGCA
The DNA here is from genome assembly GCA_030857715.1 of Actinomycetota bacterium. The sequence goes on from JALZNL010000595.1 coordinate 1,781, forward strand.
TCGAGGTCGAGACCAATTCGGCGCTCGACGGCCGCTCGGATCATGGCCCTTTCCAGGACGAAGGCGTCCCGACCGGCGGCCTCTTCTCCGGCGCGGGCGGCACGAAGACCGAGGAGCAAGAGAAGTCGTTCGGTGGAGAGGCGAACGCCCCCTTCGACGCCTGCTACCATCGGGCCTGCGACGATATAGACAACCTGAACGAAGAGTCCCTCGACAGGCTCTCCGACGCCGCCGCCCACGCCACCGCCGTCCTCGCCAGGGAAGACGGGCCCTGACCCCCAAGGGGTCACAGCACCATTCCGGGAAAATCGTACGATAAGGGCCACGTAGAACCCTTCCTGAGGCCTCGGTTCTCGGAACTTCGCCCTGAGGGGCTTCTCCGAAGTCCGCTCCTCCCCGGTCCTGTTCGCTCCTGCTGACCGGCCCCGATAATACTCGCGCGAGGTATTAACGCCTCCTTCCCACCCCATCGAACCGGAGCCAATCTCACAACGGGACGAGGCGTCCGACCACGTGCCGCCCGGCTAGGGCAGGATCTCGACGTACCCGTCCGTTCCATGCACGCGGATCCGCTGCCCATCCCGGATTAGGCGGGTGGCATGCTCCACCCCCACGACG
>JALZNL010000596.1 GCA_030857715.1 Actinomycetota bacterium
CGGGGCCCTCTTGAACCTCGCCGGCGAGACCGACGCCGACGCGTCCTACGCGGCGAAGGTGCGGGAGGCCGCGGCGGGAGACCCCTCGATAACCGTTCACGGCCCGGTCGATGACGCCACCCTCTCAGGCCTCTACGTCTCCGCGGATATCTTCGCGTTGCCCTCCCGCTTTGAGGGCTACGGCATCGTCTACGCCGAGGCGCTCTCTTTTGGACTTCCCGTCGTTGCCTACCGGGCCGGGCCGGTGCCTAAAGTCGTCGGCGAGGAGGCCGCCCTGCTCGTCCCGCCCGGAACCCCTGGGGCGCTCTCCGAAGCGCTGGGACGTCTCCTCTCCGATGCCGGTCTCAGGGAGAAAATGTCCGGCGCCGCGCTGCGCCGGGCCACCGGCCTTCCGCGGTGGAGGGAGACGGTGGAGGGGTTCCTTGCGGTGCTGCGGGACGTCGTCGCGGAGCGGACGAGGTGAGCGGGCCGAACCTATACGGGCCACGCGACCAGAACCGCCGTTCGTGGAACGCGGTCGTCGGGGCGCACGACAGCCACCGCGGGGGACTCGCCGACTTCCTGAAGGCCGGAGGCTCCACGCTCTTCCCCGAGGAACTGGGGTTGCTAGGAGACCTGTCGGGCAAGACCGTGGTGCACCTGCAATGCAACTCCGGGGGCGACTCGTTGAGCCTCGCCCGCCTCGGGGCCGAGGTAACGGGCGTGGACCTCAGTGACCGGGCGGTACGCTCGGCCCGGCGTCTCTCCGAAAGGAGCGGCGTGCCGGCCCGATTCATCCACGCCGACGTATACGACTGGCTGGCGGAGACCGTGAGGGGCGAGGGTTGCTTCGACGTCGTCTTCGCCTCCTACGGCGTCGTCTGCTGGATGCCGGATCTCACCTCCTGGGCCGGCGGAATAGCAGGCGTCCTGGGGCCCGGCGGACGCTTTGTGCTCGTGGACTTCCACCCGGCCGCCGAGATCTTCGATGACGTCTGGAACCTCACGCGCGACTATCCCTCCGGTGGAGAACAGCTCCTTCTCGAAGAGGGCGTCGGCGACTACGTTGCGGACTCGGGAGGCGGTCTCACGCCCGCCGGCTACGCGGAGGGCGTCGGCGGGTTCGAGAACCCCGAACCGTGCTACCTGTTCCGGTGGGGTCTCGGAGAGGTCGTCACGGCGCTGGCTGGGGCTGGGTTGAAGATCATGGCCTTCGAAGAGTATCCCTACTCCAACGGGGAGCGCCACTTCACCCGAATGCGCGAGTTGCCCGGCCGCCGGATGGTTCCGCCGGAAGACGTGCCAGCCCTACCCCTCATGTACGGCCTGCGGGCGGAGAGAGACGCTACGCCCTCCAGACCACGCCACTGATTCCCGGCGCACGCGTGCCACCAGCCTGGCACGAACACCCCGATCAACCCGACCGAAAAGTGCCCGTACTCGCCTGCCGGGTGCAGTGGCTCTACGGCGCGTAGAAGAACGCCAGGGCTGAAATTATATAGACACCAAGGAGCATCGCCCCTTCAAGCCAGTTGGACTGGCCGTCCAGGGCGATAAAGCCGGTGATGATAACGGCGGCGGCCAGGGCGCCCAGCTCGAGGGGGGTGAAGACGAGCTGGAGGGGTTGGCCGATAAAGGCGCCGAAGAAGACCAGGATGGGGGTGACCAGCAGGGCGACCTGGATGGAGGAGCCGAGCGAGATGCCCATGGAGAAGTCCATCTGGTTTTTGTAGGCGATCTGGACGCCCACGATATGCTCCGCGATGTTGCCCACGACCGGCACGATGATAATGCCGACAAAGAGCTCGGAGAGCCCGACCTCCTCTGTCAGAGGCTCCAGGGCTCCCACGAAGGCCTCTGAGACGTAGGCGACGGCGGCCGTCGCACCGATGAGCAGCACGAACGAGGCCGCTCTCCCGAACTGCGGCTCGTGCTCGGGACCGGCCGCCTGGCCCTCCGGGGATCGGAAGTAGAAGATCAGGTACAGGATGTAGAGGACGAACATCACCACGGCCACCTCGATGCTGAGGAAGGTCGGGGGCGTCCCAGGGAGGGTCGCCGCGAAGATCGTGGGCAGGGCCAGGGCGGCCGCGACGATGGCGAGCATCGAGGCGTTGATGCCGGCGATGGTCGAGGAGAAGGTCTGGGTGCCGTTCTTGAGGCCGCCGAGAAGCAGGCTGGCGCCCAGCACGAAGAGCACGTTGCCGATGATCGAGCCGATGATCGATGCCTTGACGACGGTCGTCAGGCCCGCAGAGAGGGCGAAGATGGTGATGATCAGCTCGGCGGCGTTGCCGAAGGTGGCGTTGAGGATGCCGCCTATGCGGGGGCCCGCGTGGACGCCGAGGCTCTCCGTGGCCTGGCCGAGGACCCAGGCCAGCCCGATCAGGGCGAGCGCCGTGAGCGCGAAGATGAGGAG
>JALZNL010000597.1 GCA_030857715.1 Actinomycetota bacterium
GGGCCAGGCCGACCCCACTGCTGGCGGCGAGCCGGAGGGTGAGGCGCCGGAGGCCGAGCCCTCCGGCTCCGTCACCGTCACCGTGGACGGGGAGGAGATGTACCTCAAGCACGGCTCGGCGGTTATAGCGGCGATCACGTCCTGCACCAACACGAGCAACCCGTCCGTGATGATGGGCGCCGGCCTTCTCGCCAAGAAGGCCGTCGAGAAGGGCCTCAAGGTCCAGCCGCACGTCAAGACGAGCCTGGCGCCCGGCTCGAAGGTCGTCACGGAGTACCTCCAGACCTCGGGTCTGCTCGACCCGCTGGAGAAGCTCCACTTCGACGTGGTCGGCTACGGCTGCACGACCTGCATCGGGAACTCGGGGCCGCTGGCCGAGGAGATCTCCGCGGCCGTCGAGGAGAACGACCTCGTCGTCGCCGCGGTCCTCTCGGGCAACCGGAACTTCGAGGGTCGCATCAACCCGGACGTCAGGGCGAACTACCTGGCCTCGCCGCCGCTCGTGGTCGCCTACGCGCTGGCCGGGACGGTTGACATCGACCTCTCCAGAGATTCGCTTGGAGATGACAAGGACGGCAACCCGGTCTACCTGAGGGACGTGTGGCCCTCACAGGAGGAGGTCGCCCGCGAGATCGAGAACGCCCTCGACCCGAGCATCTACAGGGAGCAGTACGCCGACGTCTACACCGGCAACCAGCAGTGGAACGAGGTGGACGTACCCTCGGGCGACCTCTACGAGTGGGACCCGGACTCCACCTACATCCAGGAGCCGAGCTTCTTCAAGGACCTGGACCCCGCCGCCGCCGACCTCGACGACATAGGGGGCGCCCGCGTCCTCGTGCAGGTCGGCGACTCCGTCACGACGGACCATATCTCCCCGGCGGGCGCCATCCCATCGAAGATGCCGGCCGGCCAGTACCTCATCGAGAAGGGCGTGGACTCGCGGGACTTCAACTCATTCGGCTCCCGTCGCGGCAACCACGAGGTCATGGTTCGGGGCACGTTCGGGAACATCCGGCTCCGGAACCAACTGGCCGGCGGTAAGGAGGGCGGCTACACCGTCCACCTGCCCGACGGGGAGGAGACCACGATCTACGAGGCGAGCCTGAAGTACGCCGAAGAGGGCGTCCCCCTACTGGTCCTTGCCGGCAAGGAGTACGGCTCGGGCTCTTCGCGCGACTGGGCGGCCAAGGGCTCGTTCCTCCTCGGCGTAAAAGCCGTCATCGCCGAGAGCTTCGAGCGCATCCACCGCTCCAACCTCATAGGCATGGGCGTCCTCCCCGTGCAGTACGCCGAAGAGGAGAACGCCGAGTCCTTGGGCCTCACCGGCCACGAGTCCTTCGACATAGGGGGCCTCGCCGACCTCGAACCCGGCAAGGAACTGACCGTCAAGGCAACGTCAGACGACGGCGAGACGAAGGAGTTCAAGGTCAAGGCCCGCGTGGACTCGCCGGTCGAGGTCGAATACTTGCGCAACGGCGGCATACTCCACACCGTGCTGCGCCAGTTCCTCAAGGAAGGCGAGTAGACGAGCAAAGCGGAAGAGGAGAAGCCCGTGCCCGAGAAGGTCCTTGTCACGCGAGAGATCCCGGCCGCCGGGCTCCATCCCCTCCAGGACTTCGACCTGACCGTCCTCTCCGAGGCGCCCCCGGCACGCGACGAGCTCCTCGAAGCCGCGCGGGGTGCCACAGGCGTCCTCTCCAACGTCACCGAAAAGATAGACGCCGAGTTCATGGACGCCGCAGGCAGCGGCCTGAAGGTCGTCGCCAACATGGCCGTCGGCTACGACAACGTGGACGTCGAGGCCGCCAAAGAGCGTGGCATAGCCGTCACCAACACCCCCGGCGTACTGGATGAGACCACCGCCGACACCGCCTTCATGCTCCTCCTCGCCGCCGCCCGCCGCCTCGGTGAATCGGAGAGGACCTTGCGCGCCGGCAACTGGGAGTGGTGGGGCCCGAAGCTCTTCGTGGGTGTGGACGTCTGGGGCAAAAAGCTCGGCATCGTCGGCATGGGCCGCATCGGGCAGGCCGTCGCGAGGCGCGGCAAGGGTTTCGGGATGGAGATCCTGTACCACAACCGATCCCGCAAAGAAGACGCGGAAGAGGAACTGGACGCCCGCTACGTCGAGCTGGACGAACTGCTCCAAACCGCCGACTTCGTCTCCATCCACACCCCACTCACCGACGAGACCCAACACCTCATCGGCGCGGACGAACTCGACAAGATGAAGCCCACGGCCGTCCTCGTCAACACCTCCCGCGGCCCCGTGGTGGACGAAGAAGCCCTCGCAGACGCCCTTGCGGATCAACGCATCTTCGCCGCGGGCCTCGACGTCTACGAGAACGAGCCGCAGGTCCACCCGAAGCTTCTACGACTCGAGAACGCCGTGCTCGC
>JALZNL010000100.1 GCA_030857715.1 Actinomycetota bacterium
GAGGGCTTGACACCAAGAGCGGTGGTTAGAGACCTCACCTGGCCTATGGTCGGGTCCGCGATGCGTCCGGTCCTGATGCCCTCAACGTCCTCCTCCGAGAGGTCCCCGGCGCTCATACGGGCGATCCCTGCGTTCGTGTAGGACTCGTCGCTCTTCGGGTTCTTCACGACCTGAAAGAGGTGCTCCACCCGCTCCGACAGGTCGTCGCCGGCGGCCTCCACCTTCGGCCCATCGCCGAGATCCTCCTCGAACCACAACGCCGGCGGGAAGCCCATCGCCTTTGCTATCGTCCTCATCTTGTCGTAGCCTGGACTCTCTACACGGCCCTTGCGAAGGTTGGTGACGTAGGAGCGGTGAACGACGCCTCCCGTGGCATCTGCGAGCTGGGCCCCGTTCCACTTGCGGCCGTCGGGACGGCGGTGGGCATCCAGGAGACGCTCGAATTTTTCCGCTACGTGCATCCCGTGATTCCCGACCCTTCCGCACTTTGTCCGATTTACGATACCGTTCACCGCAGAGTTTAATTCACGCATCACGCCCTCGCCAGCTCCAGGCGTCCTGCACCGTCCTCGGGGAGCAAGGCACGGAACGCCAGCCCGGCCGGTTTAGTATTTGAGGTTTCGTATCTCTCGACGAAGAGAATCAGCGCGGTGGTAGAGGCGACAGGCGTTTACCCCGTCGGGGAGGAGCGCGGCTGGATCGGCCGCGTCCACCGCCGCACGGACATCGCGCTCGGCCACGGCCTGAGGCCGACGGAGGCGGCCGTCGTGCGCGGCATGGTCCTCGGGGACCGCTCCCTCATACCGGAGGAGCTGGAAGACGCCTTTCAACGCAGCGGGGTGACCCACGTCCTGGCGATCTCCGGCCAGCACGTCGCCATCCTGGCGGCGGTCTTGTTCTTCGGGCTGCGCCTCGTCGCCGTGCCGCCCAACGCCCGCGCCGGCATCACGATCCTACTCACGTGGCTCTATATCGTGGTCGCGGGGGCGCCGCCCTCTGCCATCCGGGCAGGGGTGGTCGCAACGTTGGTGCTGGCGGCGAAGCCCCTCGGGCGCCAGGTCTCGCCGCTGCATTTCATGACGACCATGCTCGCCGCGGTCCTCTCCTACAATCCGCTCCTCCTCTACAGCACAGGCTTCCAACTCTCCGTCGCCGCCGTCTTCGGCATCCTGCTACTCAGGGAACCTTTGAACGCCCTCGTGGAGAAGACCGTGCTCCGGCCGTTCGACGATCCGCCCCGCGCCGTGTCGAACCTGGTCTCGGTCTCCCTGGCGGCCCAGATCTCGACCACCCCGATAATCGCCGCGACCTTCGAGGAGGTCTCGACCGTGGGCGTCCTCACGAACCTGGTCGCCGTCCCGATCTCGGGCCCCATCCTGACCCTCGGCCTCCTGGGCTCCACGCTCGGAAACCTCGCGCCCTTTCTCGCCTATCCCCTGAATGCCTGCAACGGCTTCCTCGTCACCGTCCTGATAGCGGTCGCGCGGTTCGCCTCCTCGCTCCCCTTCGCCACCTCCACGACACCCGGCGTGACGCCGCACCTCGTCGCCCTCTTCTACGCCGCGTGCGTCCCCATCGTCGTCGCCGAACGCACGTTCCGCAAAGAGACGCGTCCGCTGTGGGCTGCCCTTTTGCTACTGTGGACGACACTCTGGCTCGTCCTCGTCGGTTCGGGAAGCACCTAGAGGAGCCCGGGCCTCGACCCTCCACGCTTCCGGCCGTTCCATTTGACCCCGTCGGTCGCCGCAAAGTGCCCTACAATATCCGTCGTGGGCGTTTACCTTTTGCTCGGCGACGACGAGGAGCGCAAGGCCCGCGGCGTGGAGAAGCTGCGCCGGGGCCGGGCGGCAGAGTCGTTCGACGCCTCCGCGGCGTCTCCCCAGACCGTCGTCTCCGCCTGCAACTCGTTTGACCTATTCGGCGAGGGGCCGTTCGTGGTGGTGCGTAACCTGGACGCGTGGAACGCCGCCCAGAAGGCCGTGATCGTGGACTACCTGCAGAGCCCGACCGAAGGCGCGGACATGCTGCTCCTCGGAAAGAAGCTCGGGGCGCGAGAGAGATTGCTCTCGGCGGCGAAGAAGAACGGCGAGGTCCACGACTTCCAGCAGCCGACCGGCCGGGCGCTCGTCAAGTGGCTGGTGGGCCACGCCAGAAAAATCGGCCTTGACCTCCCCGACGAGGTGGCCGAAAACCTGGCGGAACGCGTCTCGGGTGACAAGATGCGGTTGGTACAGGAGACGGAGAAGCTGGCGCTCTACGTGGGCGACGGGACGGCGACGCTCGAAGACGTAGACCTCCTGTGTCCGCCGGACGTGCAATCCAACATTTTCGCCTTCGTGGACGCCCTCGCCGCCGGGGAGCGGGGCCGGGCCATCGAGCTCCTGGAGGCGCTCGTCGGGACCGGCGAGCCGCCCCTGCGCCTGACGTTCATGGTCCGACGCCAGTTCCGCCTGGTGGCCCGCGCCCGCGCCCTGTTCGGGCGGGGCGTGCCCCAGCCTGAGGTCGCCCGGGAGCTCAAGGTCCCCCCGTTCGTGGCCCGCAAGCTCTCGGAGCAGAGCCGTAAGCTGGACGAGCGTGACCTCGAACGCGCCCTCGCCACGGTTCTGGCGTTAGAGAGCGGGCTCAAAGGCGGCAACGACCTGCGCGACGGGCTGCAGATCGAGCTGGCCGTGCTCGAGCTCTCCCGTTCTCCGGCCTGAAGCCCGCTGCGAGGAGACGAGTACATGATCGAACTGGTACAGATGCCCCGGGAACGTTTTCTCCCTTACCGCGAAAACCTGGTCCGGGACTACGCGGAGGACAAGGTCCGGGCCGGGGTGTGGTCCCCAGACGAGGCTTCGCTCCGGGCGGAGGCGGACGTGGACGGGCTGTTAACGGATGGAACGGCCACGGAAGGTCATTACCTGTACCTCCTGCGGGACCACTCCACGGCAGAGGACGTCGGGGTCGTCTGGCTCGCCGTTCGGGATTCGGGTGCTGGGAGGTCTATCTGGATCTACGACATCGAGGTCCACGAACCCTTCCGCCGCAGGGGCCACGGCACCCGAGCCCTGCGGGCGGTGGAGACGAGGGCGGCCGAGCTTGGCGCGGAAAGGGTGGAGCTGCACGTCTTCGGGCACAATCCCGGGGCGAGGGCGCTCTACGAGAGATCCGGGTTCACGCCGACCAGCATCGTCATGTCCAAACGCCTGGGCTCGGACGAAAGGTAGACCAAAGACTAGTACGGCCCGCGAACCGGCCCGGATAGACCGGCTGCGGTGACATTTCCCCTGTTCCCCTGCGCATCCTTGCGCGGTAGAATCCAGGTAACCGAAGCCGCGAGCAAGAGGCAACGATGGTCGAGTTGATGAGCATGCCCGAACAGGTGGATAGAGAGTTCACCGTCGCCAGGCGCAGGGCCCGTTTACACGGGCTCAGGAGGCGGCTGGCAAGGTTGGCCGGTACGGGCAGGCTCGTGCCGTTCGAGCAGACGCGGCGGTCGGTGGGGGCGTACGGCGGCTTTCGCCGGGGCAGGAGCACGGTCGAGGTAGCCCGAATCGTCGGCAGCGCCGGGAAGCACGACCAGTTCGACGACGAGTTTATGCCGCTCAGGGGCGCCTCGCCGGAGCGGTGGAAGCGGATCGACCGCGCCTACCGCTCCGGCGTGGAGTTGCCCCCGGTGAGCCTCTACCGGTTGGACGAAGATTACTTCGTCCAGGACGGCCACCACCGGGTCAGCGTGGCCCGCTTCCACGGCGCGGAGTGGATGGACGCCGAGGTCACGGAGTTCAGGTCGTCGAGGCATACGAAGGATGCCGTCCCCGGAAAGCGCCGCGCGCCCACCCAGACGACGACCCCAGGATAGAACCCGTCGGCCCGCATGCCCGATCTCACGGCCCGACATCCGTCAGACGGGAGACACTACTTCCCCAGGACGTAAAAGTGAGGCGTTTCAGCTATTGCTCTCGGATCTCCTGAGACGTAGCCGGTTGAGCAGCGGTCTACGGGAGACGACCCGGTGGCCCTCCCCTGTGGCTTCGTCGCTGATGGAGGCGGGGTCCGCGCCGCAGTAGAGGGTACTGCCCCGAAGGCTCTCGGCCGTCAGGGCGAACGTCTCTACGCGCTCTCCGGGGGAGCGGCCTCAGGGGGCCACCCGCGCGAGCTTCGGGGTTCTGTTTGACGGTGGGTTACTCGCCGTGGCCGGCGAGCGCCTTGTCGAAGCGGCCGATCTTGCGGGCGGCCTTGTTGGGGTGGATGATCCCCTTCGTCGCGGCCCGGGCAAAGGCCCTCTGGGATTCGTCGCGCAGACCCCGGGCGGTCTCTTCGTCGCCCGAGTCTATCGCCTTGTAGAAGTTCTTGGAGAGGTTCCTCAGACGGGTCCTCTCGCCGCGCTTCTGCTCGAAACGCTTGACGCTCTGCTTATCGCGCTTGGATGGTGCGGGCACGCTGCTCCTCCGTGTGATACTTGCGTAACCGGCAGAATGTAACACACGCGGAGCAAAGGGGCAATCATGGTGGACTACCCCGTCTCTGTTGACGGAGTTTCCCGCTTCACAGAGACGGCTTGCGGATGCAGGCTCCTATCCACAGAGGGCGTTTCTCCACGGGCGTAACTTCGGGTCGTCCCGACCCTACCGGCTATGTTTATGGCTGCGTTGAGGTCTCGATCCATTACCAGACCGCATGCGGGACAGTCATGTGTACGGACTGAAAGATCTTTCGCTACCGGCATTCGACATCGGGAGCAAGACTGGCTGGTGCCACGTGCGTCTATCAGAACGAATGGCTTACCGGCTCTCGCAGCCTTGTAAGCGACCATGCTGATGAACTTGGCCCATCCGGCGTCAGATATAGCCTTCGCTACCCTGTGATTCTTGAGCATATTTTTGATCCGTAGCTCTTCGAAGGCGAAGCCTTGATGGGAGTCTACGACACGGCGGCTTGTCTTATGCAGGAAATCCGCGCGTTGATTCGCCACATGCTCATGTACCCTGGCATGACGTTTAAGCTGCTTGCAATGCCTCTTGGAACCCTTCTTCTTGCGTGACAACTTCCGCTGTTCGCGTCGAAGTTTCTTTTCGCTTTGCCTCAAAGCCCTAAGCGGCTTAGTGACCGCTCCTTCCGAAGAAACGAGATAGTTGCTGAGGCCCAGATCGAACCCGGTGGACGTAGCGTTGTTTATCTGCACGCGGGGCATCTCACAACAAATGCAAACGTACCACTTGCCCGACGGGTACCGAATAACGGTAGCGGTCTTGGGTACTCCCTCAAGCAGACGGTGATAACGTAACTTGATGTTGCCAAGCTTTCCGAGCCTGATCCTGTTCTGATTATCTAGGATACGAAACGCGGTAGCCTGTGGGTAAGTGAACGAACGGTAACGGTTCTGGCTCTTATAGCGTGGATAACCCGGTTTATAGGGTCCCTCGCTGGTCCTACGAAAGAATGCCACGAAGGCTTTGTCAACCCGGAAGACAGCGTTTTGCAGTACCTGCGAATGGACTGCGGCCAGATCAGGCTTTCGTTTCTTGAGTCGTGGTAGCGCAGCGCACTGCTGGTTGACGTTGATGGAGCGTCTTTCAAGCCTCCAGGCGGCGCGACGTTGGGCCAGCGCCGTGTTGTAAAGCCATCTGAGCGACTGAAGCCAGCCGTACATCTTCTCTTCCTGTGCGGAAGTCGGATAGAGACGATATCTGTAAGTGAGTGCGGGCATTGGTGTCACAGTTGTCGGACACAGCGACGGATGATTTAAGTGACACGCCTCGGCTCGGATGCGATCTGGCCTTACTCTGATAAGAGACCTCTACCTTAGGGTGGTAAACTCGGCCGGTGAAAAACATCGAGCGTACCCGCAATTTCTGCATAATCGCGCACATCGACCACGGCAAGAGCACCCTCGCCGACAGGCTGCTGGACATCACCGAGGCCGTCCCCGAGAGGGACCGGATGGACCAGATCCTCGACACCATGGAGCTGGAGCGCGAACGCGGCATTACCATCAAGGCCCAGGCCGTCCGCCTACTCCACAAACGCCACGACGGCGACTGGATGCTCAACCTCATCGACACCCCCGGCCACGTGGACTTCACGTACGAAGTCTCGCGGGCGATCGCGGCGTGCGAAGGCGCGCTGCTGGTCGTGGACGCGAGCCAGGGCATCCAGGCCCAGACGCTCGCGAACCTGTATTTGGCGATGGAGCAGGACCTTGAGATCATCCCGGTCCTCAACAAGATAGATTTGCCCGTGGCCGACGTGCCGGCCGCCACCGAAGAGCTCGTCGAGCTTCTCGGGGTGGAGGAGGACGAGATACTCAAGATCTCCGCCAAGACAGGCGAGGGCGTGATCGACGTCCTCAACACCGTCGTGGACCGGGTACCCCCGCCCACGACGCAAGGTGAACAGACGCGTGCCATGGTCTTCGACTCCTACTACGACCCCTACCGGGGCGTCATCTCCCTCGCCCGCGTGTTCGACGGCGAGCTGAGCAAGGGCGACATCGTCCAGGCGATGGGCACGGAGGAGGAGTTCGAGCTGCTGGAAGTGGGATGCTACTCGCCCAAGCCGACGGCCCTGCCAACGCTGAGGCCGGGGGAGGTCGGGTACGTGATCGCCGGCCTCAAGGACATCGAAGCCCTCCGCGTCGGCGACACAGTCACGAGGACCAAGGACCCCGCCGCCGAAGCGCTGCCGGGCTACGCTGAGGTACTGCCGACCGTCTTCTGCGGCCTCTATCCGACCGAAGGGGACGAGTTCGAGCGCCTCAGGGACGCGCTCTCCAAGCTGCAACTCAACGACGCCTCGCTCTTCTACGAGCCGGAGAACTCCAGAATGGGCTTCGGGTTCCGGTGCGGGTTCCTCGGGTTGCTGCACATGGAGATCGTGCAGGAGAGGCTTGAGCGGGAGTTCGACCTCGACCTCATAGCCTCCTCCCCCAGCGTGAAGTACGAGGTCGAGACGAACGGGGAGACCGTCGCGATCACCAACCCGAGTGACCTCCCCGAGGACTTCGACGAGATCCGGGAGCCCATGGTGCGGGCGACTATCATCTGCCCCAAGGAGCACGTCGGCGCCGTCATGGGCCTCTGCCACGAGAAGCGCGGGACCTCCGTCGGCATGGAGTACCTCTCCGCCCGCAGGGTCCAACTCACCTACGACCTGCCGCTCGGCGAGGTCATCACGGACTTCTTCGACGCCCTCAAGAGCCGCACCAAGGGCTACGCCTCCTACGACTACGACCGCCTGGGCTACGAGCCCGCCGACCTGGTGAAGGTGGAGGTGCTGGTCTCCGGGGACCCGGTGGAGGCGCTCTCGATCATCGTGCACCGCGACAAGGCCTACTACCGGGGACGGGCGCTCGCGGAGAAGCTCAAGGAGCTTATCCCGCGCCAGAACTTCGAGGTGCCGGTTCAGGCGGCGATAGGGCGCAGGATCATCGCCCGCGAGACGGTCCGCGCCTACCGCAAGGACGTCACGGCCAAGTGCTACGGCGGCGACATCTCGCGTAAGAAGAAGCTTCTGGAGCAGCAGAAGAAGGGCAAGCGCCGCATGAAGCAGGTCGGAAGCGTGGAGATACCGCAGGAGGCCTTCCTCGCCGCCCTGCGGATCTAAGGTTTTGAGGTTCTAGGTTCTGAGGGATGCTATTTTGTACGGGGTCTCGCATCCGAACCCCTTAAAACCTAGAAGCCTCCGCAGGAGGCGATCTCAAAACCTTAAAGCCTCGGCTGGGACGAGCCCGCGCCCGTGTTAAAATTTCTGGCGTTATGAGGCATCCCGAAATCTCCGACCGGCAGAGAG
>JALZNL010000598.1 GCA_030857715.1 Actinomycetota bacterium
CGCCCGCTGGACGGCGCCCCACCACGAGGCGGGTAAGCAGGCCGCGCAACACCCGCAGCTCCTCGGCGCTCAGGTCGGCGAGCACATCGTCTTCCACGCCCAGCACCACCCCCTCGGCGCGAGCCAAGAGCTCCCGGCCCGCGTCCGTGGGCACCACGATCCTCGCCCGCCGGTCCTTCGGGTCCGGCCGCCGCTCCACCAAGCCCTCCTTCTCCAGCGCGTCCACGGCCACCACCATCGTGGACTTGTCGAGCCTCGCGGCCCGCGCCAGCGCAAGCTGCGTCCGGGCGGCCCCCTCGACGCCCGCCCGCTCGGCCGCGATGAGCACCGTGTAGTCCCGGATGTTCAGGCCCAGGGGGGCCAGGCTTTCCGCCAGCGCCGCCCCGAGGCCGTGGGCCGCCCGCGACATTAGCCAGCCCATGTGCTCGGCGAGGGGCCGTACCGCGAGGCCCTCTCGCCCTACGCGCTCCTCTGTCGAATCGGCCATACCGAGAGTATAGCAGCCTTTACTCTCTACATAAATAATCTTGACAAAGACTATCTAAAGAGATACTGTATTAGGCAAGAGGGGCGCCGAAGAGGAAGGAAGAACGCATGGAGACCGCACAGTATGCCACCACCGTCATGAGCTGCTCATGAGCGAGGAGCGCGTCGGGTGGGGCCGGCTGGTGTCAGTGAGGCGGCTCGCGCTCTTGGCGGCCGCAGGCGTCGTCTACTTCATCATCAGCATGATGGCGCTGCACTTTTTGCGACGCGACCTGAGTTGGGTCACGAAGTACGTCAGTGATTACGCCGTGGGGGATTACGGCTACCTCGCCACGCTCGCTTTCATCGCCCTCGGGCTCGGTGCCCTGGCTTTGGCCTTGGGTATTTGGAGGGGAGTGGCGGCATCCAGGGCATCGCGCGCGGGGTCCGTACTGATCGGTATCTGCGGCGCCTGCTGGATCGTGGTGGGGATGTTTCGCACGGACCTCGAAGGTGCTCCCGCGACGACCACGGGGAGCATCCATTTCGCGGCTTTCCTGTTTAGCGTGGCGAGCTTGGTAGCCGGCATCCTGTCGCTCTCCAGGGCCTTCAAGAAGGACGCTCGGTGGCGTTCGTTCGCCCCGCTAACCCTGGCGTGGGGGCTGGCGATCTTGATCGTCTTTATCCCCGGATCGGCTGTTATGGGCCAGGCGGATGGGCTCAACGAAAGGATCTTGATAGGGGTAATGGTTCTGTGGCTGCTGCTAGTGGCCAACCGGCTGTGCTCCGTCGCCGAAAGCGCCGGCGATCCTCACAGCGGGCCCACATAGAAGAGGCATAGAGGGAGGTGATGTTCGCGCGAGACTCTATTGCACGATCCGTCAACACACAGAACAGTAGCAAACGGAAAACTATCCGAGGAGGCAAGAGGAAGATGCAGAACACGGAAACTACCGGAGGCGAGACGATCGTCCGCGACGAGGGGATCTCCTGGAAGCGGCTGCCGCCCGTGGCGTTGCTCGCCGCTCTATTCGCGGCCGTCGCCAACGCCCTGGTCTACTTCGCCGCCTCGCAGCTTGGGTTCATCCCGCAAGGCTTCGTCATCCGAATGACGAGCGGGGAGATGCCGTTGACCGTGGGCCTGGTCGCGATCACCTCGGTCGCCGGGGCGGTGGGGGCCGCCGTCGCCTTCGCCGTCATCGGCTTGTTCGCGCGGCGCCCGGTGGAGCTGTTCCGCGTCGTCGCGGCCGTGGCGCTGGTGCTCTCGTTCGCGATGCCGCTCACCATCCCCGGAGCGTCGGTGGCGACGGTCCTGTCGATGGAGGTAATGCATGTGGTGGCCTGGGCGGTGATCGTCAGGCTTCTCACCAAGCTGGTCCGCAAAGAAGCGGGCGCGTAAAGCGAGAGGTGCAGAAAAGGAGAGCGGCCATGCAATCGCAAAACGGCAACGAGATTCGTATCCTGGCCCTGGCGGGCAGCTTCCGCAGCGGGTCGTTCAACCAGGCTTTGATCCGGGCGGCCCGCGAGATGGCGCCCGACCACATCCGAATCGGCGACCTCGACCTCAGAACTCTGCCCTTCTACGACGGGGACCTCGAAGCCGCGGGGGACCCCGATGAGGTCGCGGCCCTGAAGACCGCCATCGCCGAGGCGGCCGCGCTCCTGGTCGCCACGCCCGAGTACAACGGCTCCATCCCCGCCGTCCTCAAGAACGCCATCGATTGGGCGTCGCGCCGGACGCCTGACTCCCCTTTGAGTAACAAGCCCGTGGCGGTGATGGGCGCCAGCCCGTCTCCGGGAGGGACACGGCGCGCGCAAGCCCACCTGCGGGAAATCCTCGACAGGGCCGGAGCCGACGTCATCGGAGGGCCTCCTTTACATCTGGCCCGCGCCTTCGAGCACGTCACCGACGGGCGGCTCATGTC
>JALZNL010000599.1 GCA_030857715.1 Actinomycetota bacterium
CTGGGCCGCCATCCTCTTCGCCCCAACCCTCATCGGCACCGTCTACGGCATGAACTTCGACCACATGCCCGAGCTGCACTGGACCCTCGGCTACCCCTTCGCCCTCACGCTGATGGTCCTGACCTCGGTCGTCCTCTACTTCGCCTTCAAACGCCGCGGCTGGTTGTAGAGGCTTCAGGTTTCAGGATCGGCCCGCCGGCCTTCAGGCTTCGCTTTCAACATCTCAGCTTATCAGCCCTTTAAGAGGGGAGGAGTAGAGATCGATCGGTCCATGGAGCGGTATGAAAGATAGCGAACTTCTAATGCGGGTGAGTTTGGATACTGCGGTGATGGCGGAGAAACCCGTCGTCAGGGGCACGAGGCTGTCTGTCGAGCGTGTGCTCAACTTGGTCGCGCACGGCATGGCCTCGACGGAGATCCTGAACGAGTACGATGGGCTTGAGCCAGAGGATATTCAGGCGTGCTTGCTCTTCGCTAGCAAGTCTCTTCAGTGCAACGACTTCATGCCGCTGGTCACAGAGCCGGAGTAGTCCTGCGATTTCTGGTGGACTCATCGCGGTGTTGTTTTCCTTCGCGTGGATGACAAACGCCCGGTGGCGCATGGTGTCGGACGTTGTGGCAAAGTATGGACAGCGCTTTTGAGACGAGGGAGTCTAAGATGGCGGATGCCGCAGAGAGACGTCCGGAAGACGAGGAGATAAAGCGGAGGGTGATCGAGCAACTCGACGCCCTCGACGTCGAGGACAAGCGTAAGGTCCTCGACTTGTCTGAAAGGTTGTCCGCGCGCGCCGGATCATCGGCGGAGCGAGACACTCGCGCGGCGCTATTGAAGTACGCGGGTACTATCCCGAAAGACGATCTGGACCGTATCAGCGAGGCCATCGAGGAGGGCTGCGAGAAGGTAGACGAGGAGGGGTGGTAGAAGACGGAGCAGACCGCTTGAGCGGCCGCCTTCTCGACACCAACATCGTAATTGCGGTATTCAGACAGGAGGAGGCGATCCGCGCAAGGCTCGATAACGTCGCGCCGGGGTCGCTCTTCGTTCCGGTCATCGTCCTGGGGGAGCTACGCTTCGGAGCGCTCAAGTCCGTCAAGGTCGAGGAGAACCTCCGGCGCATCGAAGGCTTTGCCGCGGAGTCGAACGTGCTCGTCTGCGACGAGGAAGCTGCCCGGCTCTACGGTGAGATCAAGGACGACCTGCGCCGCAAAGGGCGCCCCGTACCAGAGAATGACGTCTGGATCGCCGCCACCGCGCTCCGGCACGACCTCACACTCGTCTCCCGCGACTCGCACTTCGAGCACGTAGAGGGGCTCCGGATCGAGCAATGGTAAAGCACGAGGTTACTTGGGGCTGTACTCTCGTATTCGGTCTCGCTCTACGATCCAGGTCGCAGGCCTTTCTCCAACTGCTCGTCGCCGATGGCGAAGGCCATGTCCTGGTCGACCTCGCCCTCAAGACACTTC
Source organism: Actinomycetota bacterium (assembly GCA_030857715.1). The sequence continues at coordinate 1,465 of JALZNL010000599.1, forward strand.
TGGATGCACGTGGTACACGTGCCACTCCGTGATCGCCCCAGTGCTCTAACATTTGTCGAGTATACTTGCGCCACATGGCGTAAAACTCGGCGATTTAGGTGAGGAGTGCGCAAAGAGATGGTAGAGATGGCGGGTCGGGAACGGTCGGGGGAGGATCTGCAAAGATTCCGAGACCGGATCGGGGCGGTTGGGGGGGACAACGCCTACGTGCTCTTGATCGGCCTGGAGCCTGCTGACAATGCGGCGCTGGTTGCCTGGGTCGAGGAGGGACTTCCGTATCGGGCGCTGGAGCGTTTGAGGAGCAACATTGGGCTGTCCAGGGAGGCTCTGGCGGACCTGGTCCAGATCAAACCCCGGACGCTGGACCGGAGGAAGGAGGGGGGGCGGCTGCGGCCGGAGGAGTCCGACCGGCTGTTGCGCGCCGCCAGGGTGTTCGGGGGGACGATAGCGCTCTTCGAGGGGGATGCCGATGCGGCGAGAGCGTGGCTCTCTTCTCCGCAGAGGGCGCTCGGCGGGGCCGTGCCGCTGGAGATGGCGAGGACGGAGGTGGGCGCCAGGGAAGTCGAGAGCCTCGTCGGCAGGCTGGAGCACGGCGTCTTCTCCTGATGCAGCGCCTGACCTGGGTAACACGCTTTCCAGTGGGCCTCTAGTCCGTGGCGACCGGATGGAGGATCGTCAAGAGCAGGCGCGTCCGTTCGGCCTTTGACGGAGAGGGGGCGCGGCTCTACGGCGGGAGGTGGAACAGCCCCGGCACGAGGGTGGTGTACGTCGCCGGGAGCGTGTCGCTCGCCGTACTGGAGGTCCTGGTGCATCTGGGGGACGCCGGGGTGCTCTCTTCGTATTCCTTGTGCGCCGTGGAGTTCGAGGACGGCCTGATCGAACCCCTCGACCGCTCCAGGTTGCCCGCCGACTGGCGCTCGTACCC
>JALZNL010000600.1 GCA_030857715.1 Actinomycetota bacterium
ACTCCTGCCCGCCGTGCGCGTTCTGGGAGCTCGTAAAGCCGCTGGCGACCTTGTCCGCGAGCTTGCCCTGGAACCAGAGGCCGCCCGCGGTGTCGATGAACTGCTTGAGCTGCGCCGAGACGTTCCCGAAGCGCGTCGGCGTCCCGAGGATGTAGGCATCGGCCCACTCCAGATCGTCGAGCTGGGCCTCAGGCACGTCCTCGGTCATCAGCGCGTGGTCGGACCAGCCTTGGTTGCTCTTGATGGCCTCCTCGGGCGCCAACTCGTGCACCTTGCGGAACCGAACCTCGGCCCCGGCCTCCCTGGCGCCTTCCTCGATGGCCTGCGCCAGCCTGTACACGTTGCCCGTAGCACTGTAGTAGATCACAGCTACCTTGACAGCCATTCTTGCTCCTTTGGTTGTAAGTGGACCTGCGTCCACTTTAAGAATAGAGGCTATCGCGGTAGACTGGTGGTGTCAAGCAAACGGGATGGTTCTGATGGTGCATTTACGTGAAACTCTTGGGCGTGGCGGGTGGGGTTTGGACCATCTGGGGCGTCCGGCGCCCGGGGGGCACGAGAGGAGTGATGCGGCGCGCAACCGGCGGGCCGTGTTGGGGGCGGCGCGGGCGCTGTTTGCGGAGCGCGGGGTGACGTGCGTGACGATGGAGGAGATCTCACGCGAGGCCGGCGTCGGCAAGGGCACCCTCTACCGGCGCTTCCCGAACAAGGGGCTGCTCTGCCAGGCCCTGCTCGACAAACCCACCCGCGAGTTCCAGCAGGAGACCATGGAGCTCGTCGGGGAGCCCGGCGTCGGTTCCCTGGAAAAATTGGACCGCTTCCTCGACGGGTTGGTCCGGTTTACCGAGGAGAACCTGGACCTCCTCTACGGCGGCGAGGAGCCGCTGTGGGGGCCCAACCGCCTGGCCCGCTTCCGCTCCCCCGCCTACGACTGGCGCCGGTGGACCGTCCTCGGGCTCTTGCGCGGGGCCGCGCGCGAAGGGGAAGTCGACGACGGGCTCGACCTGGAGTACCTCGCCACAGCGCTCCTCGCGCCGCTTGAGGTGGACCTCTACTACCACCAGCGCCGGGTGGCCGGCCTCCCACCCGGCCGCATCAGCGCCGGGCTGAGGTCGCTCGTGCCCAAGACGTATAAGTCCTAGAGAACGGAGAGAAGATGGAACTTGGAGGATTGCACCATCTGACGGCGGTCACGACCGACGCCAAAAAGAACGTAGATTTCTACACCCGGGTGCTCGGCATGAGGCTCGTCAAGAAGACCGTCAACCAGGACGACGTCTCGGCGTACCACCTCTTCTACGCCGACGAGCTCGGGAGCCCCGGGACCGACGTCACCTTCTTCGACTGGCCGCAGCTCAGGATCGCGAAGAACCGCCCCGGCGCCGGCGAAGTCTCGACCACCGAACTGCGCGTCCCCGACCGGACGGCGCTGGAGTGGTGGGCCGGCAGGCTGGAGGAGTCTGGCGTCCCGCACGGCGGGATACAGGACGGCGCCGGACGCCTCTACATGGACTTCCAGGACCCCGAGGGCCAGCGTCTCAGGCTTTCGGAGGACCGGGGCGAGGGCACCGAGGGCGGCAAGCCGTGGGACGCGGGCGAAGTGCCGGCCGAGTACGGCATCCGGGGCCTCGCGTCCGTGGACCTTACGGTACTGGAGCTGGAGCCGACGGAGTGGACCCTCACGGAGGTGCTCGGCTTCCGCAAGACCGACGAGCAGAGGGAGGACGGCGGCAGGACGGCCGTCTACGAGGTCGGGCCGGGCGGGCCGGGGGCGACCGTGCGGGTGCTGGAGAGGCCTGGGGCGGGGCTGGCGCATCTCGGGCGCGGGGGCGTGCATCACGTCGCGTTCAGGACGCCAGATGATGAGGAGCACGCGCTGTGGCGGGAGAAGATCCGGGCGATGGGCCTCGGCGTTACCCCGCAGATAGACCGCTTCTACTTCAGGTCCATCTACTTCCGCGAGCCGGGCGGCGTCCTCTTCGAGATCGCCACCGACGGACCCGGCTTCGCCGCCGACGAAGACCCGGCCCACCTCGGCGAGCGACTCTCCCTGCCGCCCTTCCTGGAGGGTCGCCGCGAAGAGATAGAGTCGCGGCTGACGCCGGTCTAGGCCCGGCATCCATGGGGCGCCGGCCTTTTGGGGGGCGGCGTTCATGGGAACATTGCGGAAACGTCAACAGCAGAGAGACAGTGAGGAGAACGATATGGGTAATCTGGCGGCGTTGATCCTGCGCGTTGCCCTCGGCGGGCTTATGGCCGGCCACGGGGCGCAGAAGCTTTTCGGTTCGTTCGGCGGGCCGGGCATGGAGGGCACGAGCGGGTTCATGGAGATGCTTGGCCTCGAGCCAGGGAAGCCGTGGGCGGTAATGGCGGGTCTCTCGGAGTT
>JALZNL010000601.1 GCA_030857715.1 Actinomycetota bacterium
CATCAGGAGCAGCAGGTCGCCAACGGTCTGCTTCGAGCCCGCCTCCTCCCACTGCAGCCAGCCTGCGCCGGCGGCCCAGTCCTCTTCTTTGAGCTCGACTTCCTGGGAGAAGCTCAGGTCGCCCTGCTCGACCTTGCGGTAGACGGCGACCATGACGGGGACCTTGATGATCGAGGCCGAGAAGAACGTCTCGTCTGCCCGCACCCCGTAGCCGTAGCCCCCGTCCAGGTCCCGCACGTAGACGCCCGCCACCCCGTCGTAGCCTTTCACCCGCTCCTCGAGCCGGCCGGCGACCTCTTCGATCCGTTCCCGCTCACCATCCGGCACGTCCTCGGCAACGGCCTCTAGCGGCGGGGTCTCGGCGGGCCCCGCGTCCGGCAGGCCGTCCACCTCTTCCACCCTGGGCTCGGGGACCTCGGCGGCGAAGAGGTTCTCCTCGTAGACGTAATCCAAGAGGTCCTTGGGAACTCCGGCGAGCGGAACCACGTCGTTCTCCGGGTAGTCGGGCTCGTCGGCCCTGATGGACTTTTCGGCCCGCCACAGGTCCCCTTCCTTGTGGGAGAAGACGACGAAGTCCTCGTACTCGCCCTCGGGGGAAAACCGAATGGAGGCCCAGGAGGGGTCCATCCTGCTCCTGTAGACGGCCCCGACGTTCTCTTCTGTCACCCCCGGAAACTCGGGCGCCATCGCGACGAAGGCGGCCGCCTCTGGGGTCTTCTGCTCCGGGTCGGGCGCCGGCTCCTCGGGCGGGGCTTTCTCCTGCTCCTCCTGGGCCCTCGACCCTTTGTCCGCCCGCGCGACCTCTTCGCGAGGCTGGGGATCAGACCCGCGCGCGGGTCCGGCCCCTTCCTCCGAGAGCGGGGCGAAGCCGGCGAACGGGGTCCCGCCGGACAAGCCGTTCGCGAGGTAGACGGCGCCCCCGGCGACCACGAGCAGGGCGGCGAGGATGCCGAGGCGGACCCGCAAGCGGCGGCGGCGCGCTTCGGCGCGCGAGGCGAACATTTTTTTGCGCGGGAAGAGGTTCAAGGGGTGCTCGATTCCGCGCCGCCCGGTCTCGCCGCAGACAACGCGCTACTCGGGGACTTCGGCCCAGCCGGTGGTGTTGCCCGGGTCGTTCCAGCCTGACACCCGCGGGGTGGAGGTGTCGTAGTGGGGTCCGTCTTCCGGTGGCGGCGGGTTGTAGGAGTAGGTGTAGGTGTGGAGAAGGCCGTCGAAGGTCACCTCGTCGCCTTCCGTGACCTTCTTGTAGGTGTCCCACCGGATGCCGCGGGTGGTGTCCTCGAAGATCTTCTCCGTCGTCATCTCGACCTTCTTGCCCGTGGGCTGGCCGAGGATCTGGGCGTTCAAAAAGCCCTTGTCGTCCACCCACTCGCGGATGAGGATCGGGGCGCCGGTGGTATTCTCGAACTTCATGTCCTGCACACCGTAGCCGTACTCGTCGCCGAACCATACCGTCGCGTCGAAGCCGGGCTTGATGTAGGGCAGGACCGCGTAGTGGGGGTTGCGCTCGACTATGTCCAACCCCGCGTACTGGGCCGCCATGTACAGCGTCGAGGAGACCTGGCAGAGCCCGCCCCCGTTGGCGATGCCGACGCCGCCGTCGGAGAAGGTCTTGGCCTCCTTGTAGTCCAGTGAGGACGCCAGATCGTTGAACGAGAATACCTCGCCAGGCTTGACGACCGTGTTGTCCACGGCGCCCGCCGCGAGCTTCATGTTCTCTTTCCGGTTGGGGTTGGAGTCCCAGCGAAAGTCCGTCTGGTACTCCCCGATGACACTCTCGGGCTTGCTCTTCTGGATCTCGGCGGTGGTGATCTCGGGCTCCGGGGCCGGACCTTCGGCCAGCGGCACCCGGCCGCTCATGTTCTCGAGCGCCCCTTCGAGGTTCGCCAGGGTCGCCTCCTGGTCCAACGCCCTGCCGTTCTCCGCCTCCTCGACCACGACCTCGCCGCCGTCGGTGACGGTGAAGGTGGCGTCTTCGGGCTCCCGGTTGAACTCCTCGGCGATGCCTTCGAGGGCGGACCGGGCCGTCTCCTCGTCGTAGCCGGCTTCGAGGTCGATCCGCGTCCCGCCGAAAGAGGAGCCGAGGGTGTCAGAGAGGCGGGCGAAGGGGCCGCCGGTCCGCCCGAGGGCGTAGGCCTCCTCGACGGCCGCGTCGGCGTTGACCTTGACGCCGAGCTCTTGGGCGTTCATGGAGACGGCGTCGGAGCCCTCACCGAAGGAGATCTCCTTAAACGTCTCGGCGGCGCTGCTCTCCACGGCCGCCCTGGCCTCTTCCTTGCCCATCCCGCCGACGTCGACGTCGCCAATCCGGACGCCGCTCTGGATGCCGGCGTCCCCGGCGAGAAGGTCCACGAACGCGAACCCGGCGAAGAGGAAGCACGCCAC
>JALZNL010000602.1 GCA_030857715.1 Actinomycetota bacterium
CGCGGCACTCCTCAGCGGGATGCTCGCAGGCGTGGTGGCCCTGGGTCTCATCCAGGGCGTCGTGTTCCTCGCCTTCGGGCTCTTGATGGGCGTGAACATCAGCAGCGGCATCCCGGGGATGCTCGTGATCGTGGCGCTCACGGTGCTGGTCGCCCTGGGCTTCGGCGGCCTCGGCGCGATCTTCGCGATCAGGACCGGGTCCGTCGAGGCGGTCGAGAGCGCGTTCCCGCTCTTTTTCGTGGCGATCTTCATGTCCTCGATAAACCTGCCGAGGAACCTTATAGAGCAGGACTGGTTCCGGTTCATAGCAACGGTCAACCCCATTTCCTATCTTGTCGAAGGTATCCGCAGCCTGGTCATCACCGGCTGGGACGCGCAGGCCCTCCTGCTGGGGTTCGGTTGCGCGGCGGCCATCGTGGTGCTCGCCATCGGCGGGGCTGCGGCCTCGATGCGGACGAGGGTGGCCTAGGATGGGCAGCTTTTTCCAGGTTGCGTGGGCGGTCGCGGGCAGGCAGACGTACAAGTACTTCACCAACCCGGCGTTTCTGGCGCCGGCGCTCTTCCCGCTTTTCTTCTTCGTCGCGTTCGCGGGCGGGCTTACGAGGGTGGGGGACCTACCCGGCTTCGATTACGCGGCGGGCTACATCGCGTTCCAGTACGTCTGGGCGCTATTGCAGGCCGTCACGATGGGCGGGGCCTTCACGGGGTTCTCCATCGCGAGCGACTTCGAGAACGGGTTCGCGAGGAGGCTCATGCTTGCGGCGTCGAACAGGTACGGGATCATCCTGGGCTACACCATGGCTTCCCTCGTGCGGGCCTTCATGACCGGGACGCTCGTCACCGTGCTGGCGCTCGTCACCGGCATGCCCATAACCGGCGGCTTCGACTTTTTCGGCCTGATAGCCCTCGCCATCCTCGCCAACATCGCGGCCACCCTCTTCGGGGCCGGCATCGCGATGATGCTGCGCACCCAGCAGGCGGGGCCGGTGATACGGACCCCGATCTTCCTCGTCCTCTTCCTCGCCCCGGTCTTCGTCCCGCTGAACCTGCTGACAGGATGGATCGAGACCGTCGCCCGCCTGAACCCGTTCACCGCCATCCTCGATGCCGCCCGCGGCTTTTTGGCCGGCGACCCGCAGAACGTCGTCCCGGCCTTCGCCATCAGCGCGGCCCTGATCCTGGTCCTCTCCCTCTGGGCCGTCTTCGGCCTCCGCCAGGCCGAGAAAGCGGGATAAATTGGCCCGGGGCCGCCCCTACAACACCGCCATCGCCACGCCCCAGAAGTGGGCCGCGAAGCTCCACGCCTCCCTCTTCCGGGCCACGAACGGCAAGGTCGGCGGCCGGATGGTCGGCAGCCCCGTCCTCCTCCTCGTCACCACGGGCCGCAAGAGCGGCCTGCGGAGAACGACCCCCCTGCTCTACCTCGAAGACGAGGACCGCTACGTAATCGTCGCCTCCAACGGCGGCACCGCGAAACACCCCATCTGGTGGCTGAACCTCCAGGCCAACCCGGAAGCCACCGTCGAGATCGGGGGCCGCAAGACCCGCGTCCGCGCCACACAGGCGCAAGGTGAGGAGAAGGCGCGTCTCTGGAAGAGGCTGGTCTGGATGTACGGTTCTTACGAGAGCTACCAGAGAAGGACCGACCGTGAGATCCCGGTGATACTCCTCAAACCCGTCGAATAAATTAACCTGATGCCTGAAACCTGTAGCCTGAAGCCTCCAAAGAAAGGACCCATCGTGAAGACCATCGACCGCGAAGAGCTCCAGCAGAAAATTGATCGCGGAGACGACTTCCTCCTCCTAGAGGTGCTCGGTGAGGCGTCGTACAACCGGGAACACCTGCCCGGCGCGGTCCGGTACGAGGGGCGGGATCAGGTAAGCGTTCTAGCGCCGGACAGGAGCACCGGGATCGTCGCCTACTGCTCGAACTTCAACTGACACACTTCGACGCGGGTCGTCCGTGAGCTGACGGCCGTGGGTTACGAGAACGCCTCCGACTACGAGGGCGGCAAGCAGGACTGGATCGAGGCCGGCCTCCCCACGGAGGGCGGATAGTGGTCGGCTCCCGGCCTCTCTTCTGCATAATTGTCCCCCTGGACCCGGTTCTAAAGATATGTGGGGACGTTGCGTGGCCGAGACGTCGGGGTCGTGAGGTGACCGGGAGCGGACGTGCGGCGAAGGTCATAGAGGCCAGGAAACTCACCAAAGTCTACGGCCGGGGCGAGGGACGGGTCGAGGCCCTGGCCGGCGTGAGCCTGGACGTCGCGTACCACATCGAATCCGGCAACGAGGATTACCCGGCCCTCCTGCGGGCCGCCGCCGAACTCTCGGGCGGCCTCGACGGCGACGAGCGCGAGCGGGCCGCCCACGCCTCGAAGAC
>JALZNL010000603.1 GCA_030857715.1 Actinomycetota bacterium
CCGCAGCTGAGCACCGTCATCCACGGCATCGGCGACGCCGTGGGAAGCGCGGCCATGAGCAGCGTGGACCTGGCCCGCTACAACTTCTTTATCTTCGGCGTGGTCCTCGTGCTGATGATGCTGCTTCGTCCGGAGGGCATCATCCCCAACCGCCAGCGCCAGGAGGAGTTGCGCGACGAGGACCCCGGCACCGGCGACGCGATGGGGGGCGTCCGTGCCTGAAGGGAACGGCCCGAAGGAAACGCCCCTGTTGGAGGCGCGCGGCATAACGAAGGTCTTCGGCGGCCTCGTGGCCGTCAACGCCGTGAACTTCGAAATCCCGGAGCGATCCATCGTTAGCCTGATCGGGCCGAACGGTGCCGGCAAGACTACGTTCTTCAACATGGTGAGCGGCCTCTTCGAGCCGAGCTCCGGGGCCTTCGTCTTCAAGGACAAGAACATCACGCGCCTGAAGCCCCACCAGCGGGCGCAGATGGGGATAGGGCGCACCTTCCAGAACATCCGGCTCTTCGGCACCATGAGCGCGGTGGACAACGTGCTCTCGGGGATGCACACGCGCCTGAAGAGCTCGATCCTCGGCGCCATCCTCCGCACCCCCGCCACCCGGCGTGAGGAGAAGGAGTCAGCCGAGCGGGCGAGCGACCTGCTTGACTTCGTCGGCATCAGCAACCGGGAGACCTTCGCGAAGAACCTCTCCTACGGGGACCAGCGGAGGTTGGAGATAGCGCGGGCGCTCGCCTCCGAGCCGACGCTGCTCTTGCTCGACGAGCCGACGGCCGGCATGAACCCGCAGGAGACCGCGCGGCTGACGGACCTTATCCAGCGGTTGCGGGAGGAGCGCGGGATCTCGATCCTACTCATCGAGCACGAGATGCGCGTGGTCATGAGCATCTCCGACCGGGTGACAGTGCTCGACCACGGGGAGAAGATCTCCGAGGGCCTGCCCGCGGAGGTCCGCCAGGACCCGAGGGTGATCGAGGCCTACCTCGGCACGGCGAAGACGGGTTAGCCGTGGCGCTCCTAGAGGTCCAGGACATGCACAGCTACTACGGGAGCATCCACGCCCTTCGCGGCGTCTCCCTGACGGTCGAAGAGGGCGAGGTCGTCACCCTGATCGGCTCGAACGGCGCGGGCAAGACGACGACGCTGCGCTCCATAAACGGCGTCCTGCCGCCCCGCCAGGGGAAGGTGATCTTCGACGGCGAGGAGATCCAGGACGTCCCCGCCCACGGCATGGTAGAGAAGGGCATCGCCCAGAGCCCGGAGGGGCGCAAGATCTTCCCCCGCATGACCGTGCTCGAAAACCTGGAGATGGGCGCCTACCACCGCAACGACCGCGACGGTATCAGCCGGGACATGGACCGCGTCTTCGAGCTCTTCCCCCGCCTGCAAGAGCGCATCAAGCAGGAGGCCGGCACGATGTCCGGCGGCGAGCAGCAGATGCTCGCCATCGGCCGCGCCCTGATGAGCAGCCCGAAATTGCTCCTCCTGGACGAGCCCTCGATGGGCCTGGCGCCCGTGCTCGTGGAGCGCATCTTCGACATCATCAAGGAGATCAACCAGCAAGGCACCACCATCCTCCTCGTCGAGCAGAACGCCAACGTGGCCCTCGAGATCGCCACCCGCGGCTACGTCCTGGAAACGGGCTCCATCGTCAACGCCGCCCCCGCCGAGAAACTGCGCCAAGACCCGAAGGTCCGCGAGGCGTACCTCGGCGAGATCTGACAGCTTTCTCCACAAGACAAGTGGACTTTAACGGGACGACAGCGTATAGTAGAAGCATGTTTGGTATTCGGTCACTTGTTCGATCTTTGCGCGTGCTTTACGCGCCGTCGCACAGGTACCGGCGGCTCGCGTTCGGTTCCTACGGCTTCGGCCACACCACGATGCGGGAGCCCGGAGACCTGCGCGGCACCGTTATCGGAAAAAAGGGAAGGTATCGGGTTCTTCATGCAAAAGGAGGTGACGCCTAGAGAACAGAACCCAGAGAGGTGACGCATGACGATCGACCTTCGGGTGGGCTTGCACGAGGCCGCCCAGAGAATATCTCCCGTTCAACCGGACTACCCAAACCTACCGATAGAACAGGGCTTCGACTGGCCCATTATCGCCGGCTACGACTTCGACCAACTCTACCTGGTCGGCTTCCGCTCCGTCCGCCGTCCCGACGCCGACCTCGACCTGCTCCGCTGGTTCGATGATCTTGCATACGCGGAGGCCCTGCGATGCGGCGGCCTGCTCCGCTACTTCAAGGGCGACGCCGACGGACGCGGCCACTGCCTCTCCTTCTGCCTGTGGGAGAGCCGGGAGGCGGCCATGCGGGCCTCTGGCGGCAAAAAGCACGAGCAGGCGGCAGGCATCACGGCCAGGATGTACG
>JALZNL010000604.1 GCA_030857715.1 Actinomycetota bacterium
GGCCTGGGCTGCAGATGCAGCGGCTGACCACGCGCGAGCCCTCGGACGACATGGTCGAGGTGGCCATGGCGTCCTTGAAGAAGGTGCTTTCGATGGAAGAGCAGGCGAAGATCGAGCCCAACGAGGCGACGAATAAGCTGGTGATCTAATTTGGACGGTCAGGTCGTGAAGCTGGCCGAGGAGACCCTCGGCCGCTACCAGGCGCTAACCGAAGAGCTCTCGGACCCGAACATCTACAACGACCAGCGGCACTACGCCGAGGTCGCCAAGGAACACTCGAGGATGAGGCGTGGCGCCGAGATGAGCCAGGAACTGCTCGACGCCGTGGAGGCCGAAAAGGAGGCGCGGGAGCTCGTTCCGCAGGCGGAGGACGCAGAGACGAGGGAATACTACGAGGCGGAGGCGCGGGAGGCAGAGGAGAAGATAGAGGAGCTCTCCGAGACTATTCGGACGGAGCTTATCGACCGCGACCCGAACGACGATAAGGACGTGATCATCGAGATCCGGGCCGGCGCCGGCGGCGACGAGGCCGCCCTCTTCGCCGGCGAATTGATGGAGATGTACTCCCGCTACGCCGAGCGGCTCCGGTTCAAGCACCGCACGCTCTCCTCCAGCCCCGCGGAGGTCGGCGGCTACCGTGATGTCGCCCTGGAAGTCCAGGGCGACGCGGCCTTCTCCGTCTTCAAGCACGAGGGCGGAACGCATCGGGTTCAACGGGTGCCGAAAACTGAGAGCCAGGGCCGGATACACACGTCTACCGCGACGGTGGCGGTGCTGCCTGAGGCTGAGGACGTGGAGGTCCAGATCAGCGCCGGGGACCTCGAGATAGACGTCTACCGCTCCAGCGGCCCCGGCGGACAGAGCGTGAACACCACGGACTCGGCGGTGCGCATAACGCACAAACCGACGGGCCTGGTCGTTACGTGCCAGAACGAGAAGAGCCAGCTCCAGAACAAGGAGCAGGCCATGAAGATCCTGAAAAGCCGCCTCCTCGAACGTGAGATGCAGGAGCGCGCCCAGGAAGAGGGCGCGTTGCGGCAGGCCCAGGTCGGGACGGGCGACCGCTCGGCGAAGGTCCGCACCTATAACTTCCCCCAGGGCCGCATCACGGATCACCGCGTCGGCGTCACCTCTCACAACCTCGAGGCCACCCTGGGCGGCGACCTCGAAGAGTTCACCCGGGCCCTCGCCGCCAAGGAGAGGTCCGAGAAGTTCGCCGCCGAGGCCGCCGGAACCCCCGGCTGAGCGATGCCGACCGGCCTCCGCGCCCGCGACGCCGCCCGCAGCGCCACGCGGAAACTCCAGAGGGCCGGCGTTCCCGAGCCCGAGGCTTCCGCGGAGGTTCTACTTTCCGAGCTGCTCGGCGTTCGGCGAGGTGAGATCCCCTTCTATGAATCACCGCTGACGGACGAGCAGGCGCAGCTTTACAGGCACTGGATCGAACGCCGGGCGAACCGGGAGCCCGTGCAGCGGATACTGGGACGCGCCTACTTCCGCAACCTCGTCCTCTATCTAAACGAGGAGACCCTGATCCCACGCCCCGACACCGAGAGCGTGGTAGAGGCCGCCCTCGAATGCCTCGACGAACGTGGCGGCGAGGGCGTCGTTCTGGACGTTGGAACGGGCTCCGGCGCCGTAGCGATCTCCATCGCCCAGGAACGCCCGCGCGCGACGGTACACGCCACGGACCTCTCGGCGGCGGCGCTCGAGACCGCCAGCCGGAACGCGACGGAGAACGGCGCATCCGTCCGCTTCCACCACGCAGACCTCTTCACCGGCCTCGGGTCTCTGGAGCGCGCGGTGGACCTGCTGGTCTCCAACCCGCCCTACATCGAGTCTGAGGCCCTGAAAAAACTGGCGCCTGAGGTGCGAGATTGGGACCCGCGCCCGGCCCTCGACGGCGGGCCGGACGGCCTTCTCTTCTACCGCCGCATCTTCGAGGAGGCGCCGCCGCTGCTAAAGAACGGCGCGGGCGTGGTGCTGGAGGTGGGGGACGGGCAGGGGGAGGCCGTCCTGGACCTCGGCAGGGACGCCGGGTTCGTGCCGCTGGGCCTGCGCAGAGACCTCGCTGGAACGAACCGGGCGGCGCTGCTGCGGTGGGAAGAATGACGACGGCCCCCGCTAGGGAGGCGGCCGCCTCCCTCCGTAACGGCGGGGTCGTACTGGTGCCGACGGAGACCGTGGTCGGGCTGGTGGCGGTGGAGGCGCGGCGGCTCAACGAGGTCAAGGGGAGTGACCCCGGCAAGCCGCTCGCCCTGCTCTGCGCGTCGGCCGGGGAGGCGTTCTCCCTCGCAACCGGAGTGTCACCGCTCGCCCGCACGTTGGCGGAGGCCCTCTGGCCCGGGCCGCTGACGCTGGTGCTGAACCGGAATGGAGG
>JALZNL010000605.1 GCA_030857715.1 Actinomycetota bacterium
CGCGTTCCCGGAGGCCAGGGCGGGGGCGATCATCTCGGCCGGCATGGTGTAGGGCCAGTTCCAGGGGCTGATGATGCCGACCACCCCGCGCGGAACCCTGTAGAGCAGGACCCGTTTGTCGGCGTGTACGGAGGGCGGCATCGACCCTTCGAGGCGCGTGGTTTCGGCGGCGGCCATCGCGAAGTACTCGACGAGCTCGTCCACCTCGTCGTAGGCTTCGGCCTTTAAAGGCTTGCCCTGGTCCAGGGTCAGGGTCAGGGCCAACTCCTCGCGGCGATCCTCGATGATCTCCGCGACGCGCCCCATCGTGGCCGCCCGCTCGAAGGCCGAGAGAGCGGCCCACGAGCCCCAGGCATCGTTCGCGGCCCTTATGGCGCGCCTGACGTCCTCGCGGGTGCCCTGGGGAACGGTCCCGATCTTCTCCCCCGTGGCGGGGCTCGTCGCGTCCATTAGGGCGTCGGACTCGGAGCCGGTCCATTCTCCCGCCACGTACATGGGGTAATTCGTGGTTGCGATCATACTAAGAGGTTCCTTTCCGCCAGCGGCGCCGGGACCGCCGTCTCCTTTACGAGGTCCGCGCACTTCTCCCCGATCATCATGCAGGTGATGCAGGGGTTGGTCCCTATCATCGTCGGGAAGACGGAGGCGTCGGCGACGCGCAGCCGGCCGACGCACCGGACGCGCAGTTGCGGGTCGACCACCGCGCGCGGATCGTCCGCCGCGCCCATACGGCAGGTGCCGGCGGGATGGTAGACGGTGTTCGCCGTGCGGCGCGCGTACTCGGAGATCTCCTCGTCGCTCCTGACGCCGGGGCCGGGGGCTAGCTCGCGCTTGACCCAGGGCCTCAACGCGGGCTGCTCGGCGATGGCGCGTGCGAGCTTGACTCCCTCGGTTATGGTCCGGTCGTCGTACCCGTCCGGGTCGGTAAAGTAGCGGAAGTCGATCAGGGGCGGGTCCGAGGAGTCCGGGGAGCGCAGCCGCACGACGCCCTCGCTCCTCGCGCGCATCACGTTCGGGGTCAGGCAGAACGCCTGCTCGGCGGTCGGGTAACCGAGCTGAACGGTGTTGAGGTCGAACGCGCTGGTGCCGAAATGGAACATTACGTCCGGCTCCTCGGCGAAGGGGTCGGTGCGGGCGAAGAGCGCCGCCTCCCAGCCCTGGCGCGACATCATGGGCACCGGCCTCGTCGACTCCCACATCACCACCCCCTCGGGGTGGTCCAGGAGGTGTTCCCCGACCCCAGGAAGGTCGACCAGGTTGGGAACGCCGACATCATACAGGTGGTCTGCCGGGCCGATCCCGGAGAGCATGAGGAGCTTCGGCGTGTCGAAGGCGCCGCAGCAGACGATGACCTCGCGACGGGCGAGGATGGTGCCCCGGTCGGTCTCGGCGCCCATAGCGTCGCCGTGGTCGTCGAGCAGGATGCGGTGCACAGTGGTATCGGTTAGGAGCGTGAGGTTAGGCGGCAGCCCGCCGATGGGGTGGAGGTAGGCCACCGAGCTCGAGTGCCGGATAGCCCCGCGGGCGTTGAGCTGGAGCCAACCCACCCCCTCCCGGATCTCTTCGTCGTTGAAGCGAATGGGCGGAAAGCCCGCCTGCCGGGCCGCGTCGACGAAGGCCTCGCTGCAGGTGTTGCCAGGCAGGATCGTCTCGATGTTGACTCGGTCGAAGACCCTGTCGAAGTAGGGACGGGCGTCTTCGGGTCCCCACCCCGTCGCGCCGGCCCGCTCCCAGATCCTCAGATCCGCGTCGGGGGTGCGGAAGGCGATGGCCGAGTTGTGCGAGCTGCAGCCGCCGAGCATCTTCCCCCGGCTGTGGCGGATCAGGCCGTTCCCGCGCTCCTGCGGCTCTATCACGTAGTCGTAGTCGAGCTCCGTGCCGAGCAGGTTGACCCAGTTCCAGAGCTCGAGTATCCGCCAATCGCCCTCGTCGGATGGCCCGGCCTCTACCAGGCACACGCCAACCTCCGGGTCCTCGGCGAGGCGGGCGGCCAGCACCGCCCCCGCCGTGCCGCCACCGAGGACGAGGTAGTCGAATGCAGCCGTTTTGTCCATGGGGCTACCCCTCCGAAAGTTCGCCGGGGGTGGCAGAGACCGGTTCCGGGTCCGCCGCGCTGCGTTCCAGGGCCTGTCTCCTTGGTTCCAGGTACTCCGCCGGCGCTCCCTGCTCCTCCAGGAACGAGATCGCGTCGGCTATCAGGGCCCGGCCTTCGCCGACGTGCGAGTCCCAGATGTCGACCTGCTCGTGCGGGTCGGTGGTCAGGTCGTACATCTCCGGCGTGTCCGTCGGCCCACCGAGGATCACAGACCGCTCCGGGGTGGTGATGGTGATCGGCATGTAGCTCGCTATGCGTCGGGGCCGGGAATCCACGGCGGTG
>JALZNL010000606.1 GCA_030857715.1 Actinomycetota bacterium
CGCGTAAGGATGCACGATGGAGGCCGCCTGCCCCGGGTCTTCGCCGGGCGTCTGGCCCTCCCATACGATGTCGAAGGGTGTTGTCTCGGTGCGATTTTCCTCAGCATACTCCTTGATCTCGCGGATCGTCTCGGGCGTAACTCCGGGCGATTCGGCACTCCCGCCGGCCGTGGCCGCGAGCACCCCGTCGTAGCGGAGCGCCCGTCCCATCGATTTCTTGCTCGGCCACGCTCCAACCACCCAGATCGGGATGCGCGGCCTCTGGACGGGAGGCGGTAAGAAGGTCATCTCCTCGAACAGGTAATGCTCGCCTCTATAAGAGAACGGTTCCCCACTCCACAACCCGGTGAGTATCTCCAGACTCTCGTCCAGCAGCCGTGCCCGAACCTTCCTGTCTGTCGGTTCACCGACCTTCGAGAAACCACCGTCGTCTATGGCTCCAAGTCCTACCGGCAAGACGAGACGACCGCCGGACAGATGGTCGAGGGTGACCGTCTCGCGGGCGAGCTTCCACGGCCTCCTCCGGGCCGGTGGCGTCAAAACGGCCCCGATCTTCACCCTCTCCGTGCGCATCGCCATCGCCGCCATCACTACCCAGGGGTCGTACGTTTCCATGGCCCCGACACAGATGCCGTCCCAGTAGAAAGCGCCATCCCAACCTGCCTCTTCCACCTCGCGAGCAAGCTCAGCGATGGTGCGAGGATCGCCCGTTGGGATCAAGAACCCGTAGCGCAAGCGTACCTCCTCTCCTCGACTCTACACCCCACACGAGTATACGCGCCTCCAGGCACGCCCCAACCATCGAACGATTTAGAGTGGTTTGCGACGCAAACCGCGGCTTCAGGTTCTAGAAATTACCACCTTTACAGATACCCCCCAGGGGTATATAATGATGTCGATATACGCGCATAGGAAGGACGTTCATGGCCGCCTGGAATAGCCCACTCAACCGCACGGCTTTCTCTGCGACGCTGCACTGTCTGACGGGATGTGCCATAGGTGAGGTGCTTGGGATAGTGATCGGAACCGCGCTCGGGTGGGGGACCTTCGCCACCATTATGCTCGCGATAGTGTTGGCTTTCTTCTTCGGTTACGCACTTACGATGCTACCGCTCTTACGGTCGGGCATGGCGCTCGGTGCGGTATTACCGCTCGCCTTCGCCTCCGACACGCTCTCGATCACGGTCATGGAGATCGTTGACAACCTCATCATCGTCGCGATCCCTGGCGCGATGGACGCGGGGCTAGGCAGCCTCCTTTTCTGGGGAAGCCTCGCATTCGCGCTCGCGGTCGCATTCGTCGCGGCCTTCCCCGTCAACCGGTACCTGATCTCCCGCGGCAAAGGACACGCCGTCGTCCACCAACACCACGGCCATCATTGATGCGGTGTGAGGCAGCGAGCTGCCTCACACCGCGCGGTCAGCACCTCAGCTATCAGCAAACAAAGAGCTGAAGTGCTGAATTGCTGAAATGCTTGCAAAGTGGTTTCGACCTCTTTGCAGACGGCGCTAGCGTCGATGGCGGCGGAGAAGCCAGATCAGGACCAGGAGCACTCCTGCGCCGATGAGAAAGGGCTTGGCCTGTTTGAGGATCGCCTCCTGGCTAGCCGCACCGATGTCGAACGCCTCTGGCTCCTCGCGGCGCGGTCTTTCCCGCTGTGCGGAGGGCTGTTCGGCCTCGGTGGTCGGGGCGCCCTCCGAGCCTTCGGACGCACTGGATCCTGCGACGACGGCTCCCTCGAGCGTGCCCCCTGCCATGACGGTCGGGTCTTCGCTACTTATGACCCTGCCCGCTGTGCCGCCGGCCGCGGCGGCCGGGGGAGCCTCTTCCTGCTGCGAGCCGTCGCGCGAGCCGTTCTCCTCCCCGGTCGGTTCCGCTGCTGCGCCTTCTGCGGCTGCGGCTCCTGCTTCGGGTCCGCCTGTGATCTCCTCTTCCAGGCAGGAGGCGAACTGGCCGAGCATCTTCGTTGCCACGTCCTGGGCGATGCCTCGTCCGAACTGGGCCGCGCGTCCGGTGAGCTTCATGTCCGTCTCGACGCTGACCTTGGTGCCGTCGCTTTCTTCCTGCAAGGTCGAGACGATGGTCGCCGAGGCCGTACCCTGGCCGCGCGCGTCACGGCCTGTAGCCTGGAGGACGGCGCGGTGGTTCTCCTCGTCGACCTCCTCGAACTTAACGGTGCCCTTGTAGTTGGCCGTGATCGGGCCGATCTTCACCTTCATCGTGCCGTCGTACTCGCCTTCGTCTTTCTCGTCCTGGATCGCCGCCCCTGGCAGGCAGGGCGCGATCCTCTCCAGGTTGAGCATGGTGTCCCATGCCTGCTGGATCGGGGCACTCACCGTAAACTCGTTGTTGATCTTCATCGTACCTC
>JALZNL010000101.1 GCA_030857715.1 Actinomycetota bacterium
GGCGCGGACGGTCCCCCGGACCCGGGCGCGGACACCGTGCTGGGCGCCGCGGCGCACAAGAAAAGGGGTAACAGGCGCGGGAGAAGGTTCCTCGGCGGGGCCGTGCTGTCCGCCGCCGTGGTCCTGCTTCTGCTTGGCGTGGCGGGTGCCCTCGGTCCGTTGGGGGCTCGGGATGGGGACCCCTCGCCCGGCGATGGCGCGCAAGCCGGCCCCCAAGGCACCGAGGAGGGCAAGAAGGATCCGGCGCGGGCGGCGACGGTCGAGGAGGAGGGGGAAAGCTCGGACGCGGCGGATCCGTCCGATTCCGCGTTCGTCCATCGCGCCACCCCCGAGAACGTCTCCGACAACAGCACCTACATAGACGACCCCCGGGCCAACGGCCATCCCGACGCTCTCCTCTCGGTGACGCAGAACTGGAACCCGGGGGGCGACGGTGGCACCTACAACGCCCACCCGGTGGGCGTCTGGTACGACGCGGTCGCCGAGAAATGGGCGATCGCCAACGAGGATCGCGCGGCGATGCCCGAAGGAGCCGCCTTCAACGTGGTGGTCTCGCGCGACCCCCCGGAAGCGGCGAGATGACGACGCCTCGGGGTGCGTAGAATGCAAACCTACGGATCCCAGAATACGAGGCGAGAGAATGAAAAGATCCCTGACACTGACGGCGCTCCTGATAATGACGCTCTCCGTCGCCGCCTGCGGCGGAGGCGAAGCCCAACAAGCGGAACGAGCCGCCCCGTCACAGGAAAAGGAAGCAGCGCCCGCGACCCAGAGGGTTGCCAAGGAAAGCGCCCCGCGGGAAAGTAGTGCGCCCGAGGAGGGTAGTTCGCGGGAGAGCGCGCGGGGCGGCGAGGGTGGCGAAGCCGCCGGCTTGAGCGTCACGACCCTCGATGGCGAGCAGGTCAACCTGGGGGGGCAAGGCGGCGTGACGGCGCTCTATTTCATGGCCGGGTGGTGACCGAAGTGCAGGGAGGAGGCTCGGGCGTGGTCCGAGATCCTTCCGGCCTACGAGGATCGTGGGCTAGAGATGCTGATGGTCTCCATAGACCCGTCCGAGACGCCGCGGTCCATCGAGGCGTTCAATGACGCGGCCGGCATAGAAGAGCCCCTGCCGACGGTCCTGGACAGCGCCGAGATAGCCCAAGAGTTCGGCGTGAGCGCCCTGGAGACCACGATCATCCTCGACCGGAACGGCGAAGAGGTCTACCGGGACGTCGCCGTCTCTGACCCCGATGCTTTAAGAGCGGAGCTGGAGAGCGTGCTGTGAGCGGGCTTCAAGAGCTCGCCGTTCAGGTGCTCACCAGCCTGGGCGCTCTGCTCCCCTTCGGCTTCGCCTTCGGGGCGGGGATCGTCGCGGCGGTCAACCCCTGCGGCTTCGCCATGCTGCCGGCCTACCTCTCGCTCTACCTCGGCACCGAGGAGGCGGGCTACGAGAAACGTTCCCCGCCGGGACGGGCGCTGCGGGCGCTCCTCATCGGGGGCGCGGTCTCGTTGGGGTTCGTCCTCCTCTTCGGGTTGGCCGGCGTGGTCGTCTCCGCCGGGGGAAGCGCGATCCTTGGGACCATGCCCTGGGTGGGGATGGTCATCGGCGCGGCCCTCATCCTGATGGGCCTCTGGATGCTCGCCGGTCGGACGCTCTACACCGGCCTCTTCGAGCGCCTCGCCAGGCGCATCGGCGATCCCAAAGCGATGGGCGTGCGGGGCTTCTTCCTGTTCGGCCTGGCCTACGGGCTGGCCTCGCTCAGTTGCACCTTGCCGGTGTTCCTCGCGGTTATGGGCGGCGGCCTCACCGCCGGAAGCTTCGCCGCAGGAGCGGGGCAGTTCGTAAGCTACGGCCTGGGCATGACCTCGGTACTCCTGGTCCTCACCCTGGCGCTGGCGCTCTTCAAGGGAGGAGTGATCTCCCGGCTGCGTAGTGTCGCTCCCCACGTCCAGCTAATCTCCGCGGCGCTGCTCGTGGTGGCCGGGGCGTACATAATCTTCTACTGGTGGCCGGTCTTGATTCCCGCGAGGGTTGCCACGGTTGGCTAGCTAACCCGGTGCGCGGGTTTTCGGCCGGTGAGGAGCCCGGAGAAGGGGAGAGTATCCCGACGCTTTCTCCCGGGTCACCCGCGCCCCTCGTCGCGCAGCTCCTCTATCTGGCGGTCCACCTCGTCGAGCGCACGCACAAGGACGGCCTCCAGCGTCGCCCGCCGATGGTAGGCCAGGCTGCGGGCGAGCACCCGCGCCTCTTCCAGGAGCACGCGCATGTTGCGCAGCTCCGAGAGCTGGGACTCGGCCATCGGCCCGTCGTCTCGCAAGCCACATCCCCCTTCCGTCGGTCCGCGCCGCCAAGTGTACAGGCGGGGTCGGGGTTGTTTCGGGCGCCCATGCACCGAACGTCGTGGAGAAACTGTTTGGAAAATAGTTGGACGAGTCTGGACCGCACGTTTTTGGTGGCGCAAAGCTGCTATAAGGGTGCTTCTCGCCCCATTTTTCCGACTCACGGGACCTCAGAGCGGAGCCCATTCGGATTTTCCAAACAGTTTCGGACACCCCTTCTGCGAAGTTCGCATCCAAGATCTTGCATGTTTATTTTGTGGCGGCGGATCTTGGAGGTCCTCGGGCACGAAGATCGGCCCGGCCCGCGGACCAAAACTCCTAACTGATGCTGTATGGGCCGTTTTAGCTCGGTTCATCAGATTGGCCTTGCGGCTGGCCTCGCGTCCGCGCACCGCTTCGGCGGAACGAACGTGGTCACGCCGTAAGGTGGGGAAGGGGGCCGCCCGCCGCGCCCGTCCACGAAATGGTCAGGCACCCGAAAACGGGGCGACCGAGTCCGCTTCGGGAAAGTAAGGTTGCGACCTCAGTCCGTAAATTCTTGGAGGGTACAACCCACCGTCTTGGAGACCCCGCTGCGTCACCCCCCAGGGTACACGCGGGCGAAGACGGCGGCCGCTCAGCCGGCGGCTTGCTCCAGGGCAGCCATGTCCCTGACGTGGATGTGCCGGCGCCTCAGCTCTACGGCGCCGGTTTCCTGCAGCCTGGTGAAGGCCCTGGTGACGCTCTCGCGGCTCGTGCCGATCATGGTGGCAAGCCGCCGGTGGGTGTAGTGGGTGGGTATCATCGGGCCCTCGGGGGTCATGACCCCTTCGCTCTCGGCTAGCTGGAGGACGAGGCCCGCCAAGCGGGCGGGGACGTCCTTGAGGCGAATGTCCTCCAGTCGGCCCTCGCAAGCGCGCAGCCGTTCGCTCAGGACGCGGAGCATCCGCAAGCCCACGTCGGGGTTGACCCGCACCAGGCGCTCCAGGTCCTCGCTCTTCAGGATGCAGATGTCTGACGGCTCCGTTGCCTCAGCGTACGCCTCCCTGAGCCGCTGGGCCGTGAGCGCCATCTCCCCGAACATCGTCCCGGCCTCCACCACCGCGAGCGTGAACTCCCACCCGTCCGGAGTCACCTTGTATATGCGCACCTTGCCCCTCTTGAGCATGAAGAGCGCCTCGCTCCGGTTCCCCGGAGCGTAAAGGATCCGGCCCCGCTCCACGTGCGTGTCAGGGACGCGTCGGCCGAACTCCTCCAACTCCTCACCCGAGAGGGGTTCCAGGACGTCCACCATGGAAAGGAGCCGTAACTTCTCCTCCAATAACAACATCTCTGAGGTCGTCTCCTTCTCGGGGTTGCGGGGACCGCTTGTCCAGCAGGGTCTCACTCTACAGCAACCCGGTAGTTCGGTGACACGCGTCACCGACTTTTGTTCGTGTTTCCCCGATGATGAGACCCGGAGGAAGGGGAGGGAACAAGCGGATGGCGGAGGTGGCGATCGTGGTCCTGGCGGACACGGAAACGAAGGAAGGTTGGACCGTGTGACGAACGCCCTGACTTCCGCGCGGGACGTCAAGGAAAATGGCGACGAGGTCGCCATCGTCTTCGACGAGGCTGCTTTTATTGCGCGGCGGCTTTCGGGGTGAACGAACAGGAGCAAGAGGGCGGCATCGCCCAGCTGGAAGGATACGGACATCCTAGCCTCAGCCAGGTTGCTGCCCCAAGGGTACCAGATAATCACGTTCCGGGTAGATGCCCGCGTAGAATGTCGGCGAGGCTAAGTTTATAGGGCCGAAGAGGTTAGTAGAGGTAGGTCCAAGTGGCGGCGCAGACCTTCGGTTGGCTTCGTCGGCCTCTCTTGAGGCCCCGACGGCGCCGCCCGAAAGGGATCACGAAGGCTGTATCCAGAGGACGAACGATAAGGCCTGGGACCGGTATCATAAGCTAGGCAAAAAGGAGTCTCGACATGAACATCAGAAACGTCGCGGCGAGGACGGGGGCGAACGGGCAGGGGCGGATGCTCGAAACCGCAGGTGTGTCCGTTCTCCGCTCCGCGCTGGCGGGAACCCTGTTGTGGGTCGGGGCGCTGAAGTTCGCCGAGTACGAGGCCGAGAACATACGGCCCATGGTCTCCACGAGCCCGCTCTTCTCCTCGATCAACGAGAGGTTGGGCGCTCGCAAGACCGCGCGGCTCATAGGTCTCACGGAGATAGCGATGGGCACCCTGATCGCCGCGAGGCCGCTCTCGCCGAGGGCGTCCGCGATCGGCAGCCTCGGGGCCACCGGGATGTTCCTCTCCACCCTGAGCTTCCTCCTCACGATGCCGGGGGTCTGGCAAGAAGAGCACGGGTTCCCCGCGCTCTCCCTGGAGGGGCAGTTCCTGGCCAAGGACGGGGTGTTTCTAGGAGCGGCGATGCTGACGGCCGCAGAGTCGCTGAGGGCCCCTTCCCAGTGATGCTAGGGTAGAAGAAGACGACGGCGGCCGCCGGTAAGGGGCTCGCCTGCGCCTCGCGGGCATCCCCGAAAGGCGCAACAGAATTCAGGGAGCGTTAAGGAGTGCGTAAGCGTTCCGTAAGATTCGCTCTCCAGAGTTATCCCGAAAGGCGGACCGTGAAGCACCGCCCCGCTCGTAGGAATGGGGCTGGGCACAACCGGAACCAAGGTTACGACGGGGAGTGGGAGAAGGATGCGCCAGTCGGCTGACCCGACGCTGTTGGCTGGGCCGGCGGAATCGAGGCCGCACCGCTTCCTGGACCGCGCTCTTCTGGGATTGGAATGGGGTAGCCTCGCAGCGCTGCTGCTGATCACGCTGGTCCAACCCGCGACCGGCCGCGCCGGGTTGCCGACCTGGGCACTAGTGCTTTTGTTCGCCGCCTACCTCCTGCTCGTCGACGTGCTTCGCAACCGGGTACGTCGTCTGCACTCCTTCAAGCTAAAGTACGTCCTGGGCCTGCCGGTGAGCGCCCTGATCTACTCCCTCGGTGCGGGACCCGGTGGCCCGCTCTTCGTCCTCTTTTTCCTGGCCGCAGCCTGTGCGGCGGCCACCCTGACGCTGCGCCAAAGCCTGCTCTACACGGCCGCGGCGGCGGTGCTCACGATCGTTGTCGACCCGACGTTCCCGGGGTGGTCGGTGGCCGGGGGGGATCTCATCGACCTGGGCTTCCGGCTGGTCTTGCTGGCCGTCTTCGGCGCCAGCACGACCATCCTGACGCAGAGGCTTGTCCTCGAACGGGAGATGGCCCGGTCTGCCCGTGACCAAACCGAACAACTGGGAGAGCTCGACCGCCTTCGGACCATCTTCGTCTCCTCGGTCTCCCACGGCCTGCGCACGCCGCTCACCGCGGCCAGGGCAGGGCTGGGACTGCTGGGGACGAGCGCGGCCGACAGGCTGCGGCCCGACGAGCGGGATCTGCTGGAGAACGCGCGGCGCAACACAGCGCGCCTCGGCCTTATCATAGACGATCTTCTCGCATACAACCAACTGGAGACCGGCACCTTGCGCCTGGAAGGCGAGCCGGTCGACCTGCGCGCCGTCGTTACCGGGGCGATGGGTACTGTGCACCCCCTGATCCGGGAGAAGGGACAGACTTTGGAGATCGACCTCCCGGAGCCGCTGCCCATCGAGGGTGACCCACGGCGGCTGGAGCAGGTGATCGTGGACCTTCTGCACAACGCCCACCAGCACACCCCTAAAGGCACGCGCATCGAGATCTCCTGTCGGGTCTCGAACGCCGACGTAGGGCTCTCGGTGAGCGACGACGGCCCCGGCATTCCCAAAAAAGAACTTGAGGCCATCTTCCGGCGTTTCCACCGCCTCGGTTCCGTGGAGGACGGCTCGGGACTGGGGTTGGCGATCGCCAGGGGCATCGTGGAGTTGCACGGCGGACGGATCTGGGCCGAGAGCCGGCCTGGTGGTGGCACGACTTTCCGCGTCGCATTACCACTTTACAGCGAGGGGGGAACCTGTGACGCTCAAGCTGCTCATAGCGGATGACGTTCGGGACGTCGCCGAGGTGGTCACTTTTGGAGCACGCATGGCCTGGCCGGACTGCGAGGTGACGGTCGCTTCGAGCGGCCGGGAGGCGCTCGGGCGCTTCGAGGAGGAGCAGCCGGACCTGGTGATACTCGACGTCTCTATGCCGCCGCCCGACGGCTTCGAGGTGTGCCGGCTCATCCGCGAGAGTTCCCAGGTGCCGATCCTGATGCTCACCGTGCGCGACACGACGCTCGACAAGGTGCGGGCCCTCGACATCGGCGCCGACGATTACCTGACAAAGCCTTTCGATCACCTCGAGCTGCTGGCGCGCTTGCGGGCGCTCCTGCGGCGGTCGAGCGCACCCTCCGTGTTGCCTGGCCCGGATTTTGATCTGGGCGACCTATCCCTGGACTCCGACACCCACGAGGTTCGGGTCCGGGGAGAGGTGGTCAGGCTCACGTCCACCGAGTACCGGCTGCTGGAGGTGCTGGTAAGACACGCGGGAACCGTGCTGCCGCACCGGTACCTTCTGGAGCAGGTCTGGGGACCGGAGTACGTTGGCGCCGACCACTACCTCAAGGTGTTCGTGGGTCGGTTGCACCGAAAGCTGGACAAAGACCCCGCGCAACCCCGCTACATCCGAAGCGAGTGGGGTGTCGGCTACCGCTTCGTGCCACACCGCTAGCGGGCAACCGCCGGCGATCCGTCGGCGCCAATAACCGCAAGGCTTTCCGTTCCTCACGAGCGTGCGCAAACGTTCACGAAATTGTTTACCGGCGTTTACCGGTACGTTTACTTCTTCTTAGTACAGTGGCGTTGTCGAGCTGACTGGCCCGTGGGGAAGGGGGCGAACCGTAACGACCGTCTAGAGAACACCGATTTCCTGCAAGAGAGAGTCCGCAACAGACTTCTCCACCAGAGAGCAAGGAAGGAGACAAGTTGAAGACCAAAGCTTTTCTAGCGATGGCACTGACGCTCATGTTCGCGGCGGCAATGCCGGCGGCATTCGCGCAGAACACCGCCGCACCGAATACCGAGAACGACGAGTTCTTGCCGAGGGAAAACCTGGTGCTCGAGAGCGCCGTGGCGGTGAACCTGTCCAAAGACTTCGCCACCTTACCCTTACACAAGGGCAACGTCGACGGCGAGACCGTCTGGTTCGTCATAACCGACGCCTCCGACGAAGGCATCGCTGACGAACTCGGGCTGAACTTCGCGCCCAAGCTATCCAACATCACTACCGGCTGCCCCCTCTGCGCGCAGCAGGTCGAGTCCGAGAGCCAGATACTGGGCGAGAGTGAGGTCACGTTCGAGGGCAAGCCCGACTTCAGTCCCGAACGCCTCCTCGATCCCGGTCCGGCCTTCTTCCCGCCCCAAATAGCCCGTCCCGGCGCGGTGGCGGACGACAAGTACAGCCCCTTCGTCCGCGTCAAGGGC
>JALZNL010000102.1 GCA_030857715.1 Actinomycetota bacterium
ACGCTCTACCTGGAGAGGTTTCTCGCCGGCCCGCGCCACGTAGAGGTCCAGGTCATGGCAGATCAGAGAGGCAACGCCATCCACCTTTTCGAGCGCGAGTGCTCGATGCAGCGCCGGCGTCAGAAGATGCTGGAGGAGTCCCCCTCGCCCGGCATAAGCCCCGAAATGCGGGAGAAGATGTGCGAAGCGGCGGTTCGGCTCGCCCGAGAGGCGGACTACGCCAACGCCGGGACGGTCGAGTTCCTGGTCGAGGGGGACGAGTTCTACTTTATCGAGATGAACACGCGGATACAGGTCGAGCACCCCGTCACGGAGATGCTAACGGGCGTGGATCTCGTAAAGGAGCAGATCCTGGTCGCGGCAGGCGAACCCCTGAGCCTGACACAGGAAGATGTCCCCTTCGTCGGGCACTCGATGGAGTTCCGCGTCAACGCCGAGGACCCGGACAACGACTTCATGCCATCCCCCGGCGAGGTCACGTTTCTGGAAGTACCCGGCGGGCCTGGCGTCAGGGTGGACTCCGCGATGTACGCCGGCTACACCATACCGCCGTTCTACGACTCGATGGTGGGCAAGCTCATAGTCTGGGCGCTGACACGGGACGAGGCCATAAGCCGCGCCCGCCGCGCCCTGCGCGAGTACCGCCTGGAAGGCATCAAGACCACCATCCCCCTCCACCTGCGGTTGCTGGAGGATAAAGCTTTCCGTTCCGGCGACTACCACACGGGCTACCTGGAAGAGTTGCTGGACGAGTAACGGAGATACTTCAGGGGCTCGTCCCACCGTCCGAGTATACTTTTGTGGGATCGGGCGAGACATCGGAGGGCTTTCCGTGCAAAAGGAGACGCGCGAGGTCACGCGGCGGCGCTTCACCGTCCACGAGTACCACCGGATGGCCGAGGTCGGGATACTCCACGAGGACGACCGCATCGAGCTCATCGACGGCGAGTTGGTCGAGATGACTGCCATAGGCACCCGGCACTTCACCTGCGTGAACCGGCTAACCCATTTGCTCGTTGGAAATGTGGGCGACGACGTTATTGTCAGCGTCCAGAACCCGGTCAGGCTGAACGAGTACTCGGAACCGCAGCCGGACGTGGCGCTGATCCGGGCCAGGGACTACAGGGAGTCGCTCCCTACGCCAGATGACGTGCTGCTCCTGATCGAGGTCTCAGACACCACCCTGGCCTACGACCGTGGGACGAAGCTGTCGCGCTACGCCCAGGCCGGCATCCTGGAGGTCTGGATCGTGGACCTCCAGGGCGAAAGGATCGAACACCACACCGGCCCGTCCGGCGACCTCTACCGGCACGTCGAACTCGCCCGCCGGGGCGAGACGTTCGAGCCCGCCGCGCTATCCGGAATGGACGTTCACGTCGACGACGTACTCGGCTAGAGGGTGACGGTTTACCGATAGGTCGCCCGGGGCACTCTCTGTTGTTTCCGGTTTCAGGTACGGTCACGATATACAGAGGAGTCATACGAACATGAACGCGGTTCCCAACATCACGCTCAACGACGGCAACACCATCCCGCAGCTCGGTTTCGGGGTCTTCCAGATCGAGCCGGGGGACACCGCGCAGGCGGTGAGCCAGGCACTCGAGATCGGCTACCGGCACATCGACACCGCCCAGATGTACGGCAACGAGAAGGAGGTCGGCGAGGCCGTCCACGCCTCCGGCCTCGACCGCGGCGACGTCTTCGTCACCAGCAAGCTCAACAACAGCTTCCACGACCCCGACGACGCCCGCGAGGCGTTAGACACGACGCTCTCGGAGCTCGGCTTCGACTACGTGGACCTGTTCCTCATCCACTGGCCGTTGCCAACGCTCTACGACGGCGACTTCGTGTCCACCTGGAAGACGCTCGAGGAGTTCAAGAGCGACGGCCGCGCCCGCTCGATCGGCGTGTCGAACTTCCAGGTCGAGCACCTCGAGCGGCTGGCCGCCGAGACCGGCACGGTGCCGGCGGCGAACCAGATCGAGGTACACCCCTACCTCACCAACGACGCGGTGCGTGGCTACGGCCGCGAGCACGGGATCGCCACCGAGGCGTGGTCGCCGATCGCGCAAGGCGGGGTGCTCGACGACCCCACCATCGCGCAGGTAGCCGACAAGGTCGGCAAGACGCCGGCGCAGGTCGCCTTGCGGTGGCACATCGAGCGCGGCGACATCGTGTTCCCGAAGTCGGTGACGCCGTCGCGCATGAAGGAGAACTTCGAGTTGTTCGACTTCGAGCTCGAGCCCTCCGACGTCGAGAAGATCACCGCGCTCGACCGGTCCGAGGACGGCCGCACCGGCCCGAACCCGGACACGTTCGCCTACGTCCCGGGCTAGCCTGGACGCAGAACCCGTAGGGGCGCCCCGCGAGGTAAGGGCGCTTCGCGAAGCGCCCCTACGATTGCCGGTTCTCTTTAGGCAACCGAGTCCACGGCGCGCCCCAATATGGCGAGGCCCTCTTCGAGTTCGTCGTCGTTGATGTTGAGCGGCATGAGGGTGCGGATGCAGTTGCCGTACTGGCCTGCGGTGAGGAGGAGCAAACCCTCCTGCAGGGCGGCCTGCACGATCTTTGCGTTTCGCTCTTTGTCCGGGGTCTTGCTCCGGGCGTCGGTGACGAACTCCATGGCGGCCATCGGGCCGAGGCCCCGGACGTCGCCGACAAAATCGGGGTGTTTGTCCTGGATGTCGCGCATGGCGGACATGACCTTCTCGCCGAGGGCGTTGGCCCTGGTGAGGAGGTCTTCTTCCTCGAAGGTATCGAGGACGGCGAGGGCGGCGGCGCACGCTATGGGATTGCCGCCGTAGGTGGTGCCGAGGCCGCCGGCGTGGACGGAGTCCATGATCTCGACCTTGCCCGTGACGCCGGCTATGGGCAACCCACCGCCCATGCTCTTGGCCGTGATCATGATGTCAGGCTCCACCCCGGAGTGCTCTAGCGCGAACATCTTGCCCGTCCGACCAAAGCCCGTCTGGACCTCGTCCACG
Source organism: Actinomycetota bacterium (assembly GCA_030857715.1). Next base: position 2,985 of record JALZNL010000102.1, read on the forward strand.
ATCATCACGATCCCGTGCTCGTCGCAGAGCTCGCGCAACTGCCTGAGGTAGAAGTCCGGGAACGGTATGAACCCGCCCTCCCCACTAACAGGCTCGACGATGATCGCCGCGACGCTACTAGGATGCACGGTGCTTACGAACGCCTTCTCTATGGAACCGAAACAATCGCCCTGGCAGCCGCCGGAGCAATCCTTGCCCGCCGGACACCTGTACGCATACGGCGACGGCACCCGGTAGATCTCGGGGACGAACGGGCCGAAACCCTTCTTGTACGGGTCGGTCTTGCCGGTGAGGGTCATGGCGAGCATGGTGCGGCCGTGGAAGGAGTTCTCGAAGGCGAGGACCGCCGGGCGGCCGGTGTAGTAGCGCGCGATCTTGACGGCGTTCTCCACCGCCTCGGCCCCGGAGTTGACGAAGAAGGACCGCTTCTCGGAATCCCCCGGCACGAGCGCGTTGAGCCTTTCGGCGAGCTCTATGTACTCCTCGTACTCCGTGACGTAGAAGCAGGTGTGGGTCAACTGATCGGCCTTCTCCTTGATCGCCTCGACCACGCGAGCATTCGCGTGCCCGACGTTCATGACGCCGATGCCGCCCCCGAAGTCTATGAACGTGTTGCCGTCAACGTCGGTCAGCAGCGCGCCCTTCGCCTCTTGGGCGAACATCGGGGTGGCTATGCCCACGCCCGAGGTCACGGCCCTGTGCCGCCGCTCCATCAACGCCCGGCTCTTCGGCCCCGGTATCTCCGTCTTGATCCTCGCGGAATCGAGCATCCTCGCCACCTCTTCCTGTCGGCCTAACTTTTTCCAGTATACCTTTAAGGTCGGACCGGGATCTACGTCGTGGCTATGCCCCCGAGGGAGACGTATTTGGTGTCCAGGTACTCCTCGATACCCTGGTGCCCGCCCTCGCGCCCGAAGCCCGACTCCTTCAGGCCGCCGAACGGCGCCTGGGCCGTCGATGGCATCCCGTCGTTCGCCCCGATGATGCCGTACTCCAGCCCCTCCGCGAGCCGGAAGACCCTCCCGACGTCGCGGGTAAAAAAGTAGGCGGCGAGGCCGTAGACCGTGTCGTTGGCCCGTCGGACCACTTCTTTCTCCGTCTCGAACGGCATGACCGCCGCCACCGGCCCGAAGGTCTCTTCCCTGGCGACGAGCATCGAGTCGTCGGCGTCCAGCAGGACCGTCGGCGCGTAGAAGTTGCCCCCGGCGGAGCCGTTGCTACCGTTCACTTTCTCTCCGCCCAACACGACCGTCGCGCCCTTCTCTTTCGCGTCGGCGACGTGGCGTTCGACCTTGTCTATGGCCTTCGGCTCGATCAGGGGTCCAACCTCGACGCCCTCCTCCATCCCGTCCCCGACCTTCATCGCGGCCATCTTTTCGGTGAGCTTCTTCGAGAACTCGTCGAGGATGCCGCGCTGGATGAAGATGCGGTTGGCGCAGACGCAGGTCTGGCCCATGTTGCGCATCTTGGAGACGAGGGCGCCCTCGACCGCGGCGTCCACGTCGGCGTCGTCGAAGACTATGAAGGGGGCGTGGCCGCCGAGCTCCAGGGAGAGGCGCTTCATGGTGTCGGCGGATTGCTTCATCAGGAGTTTGCCGACCACGGTGGAGCCGGTGAAGGAGAGCTTGCGTACCCTCCGGTCTTCCATGATCGGGCCGGTGATGGCGGCCGGGTCCATGCCGGCGACGACCGAGAGGACGCCCTTCGGGAGACCGGCCTCCTCGAAGATCCTCGCCATCTCAAGGGCGGAGAGGGGGGTCAGTTCGGAGGGTTTTATGACCATCGTGCATCCGGCGGCGAGGGCGGGGCCGAGCTTGCGCGTGATCATGGCGGCCGGGAAGTTCCACGGCGTGATCGCGGCCGTCACCCCGACCGGGCGCTTGATGACGAGGATACGCTTGCCCGGCAGGCCCGCCGGGACGGTCTCCCCGTAGACGCGCCGGGCTTCTTCGGCGAACCACTCGATAAACGAGGCGGCGTAGACGATCTCGCCACGCGATTCGGCCAGCGGCTTGCCCTGCTCCAGGGTCATCACCGTCGCGAGGTGCTCTTTCCTCTCGTGCATGAGGTCGGCTGCCCGGCGCATGATCCCGGCTCGGTACGCCGCGGTGGTCGCTGCCCACTCCTCTTGCGCGGCAGCGGCGGCGTCTATGGCCCTCCGCATCTCTTCCTGGCCGGCATCCGGCAACGTCGCCAGCGTCTCGCCGTTGGCGGGGTTCGTCACGTCGAAAGTGTTGCCGGAGGCGGCACCGTCCACCCACTCACCGCCGACAAAAAGTTGCTCGACCAGTCCGGGCAGGATCATTCGGTTCCTCCGTCGTTATAAGACACTGCCAGCGACATTCTACGCCGAATGCGGGGCCCGCTGAAGAACAGCGTCCCGCAGGATCTCCTCTACCTGGTTGAACGACGGCATCCGGGGCGTGTTCGAGATCACGGGGTCCTTCAAGCAGTCCTGGACGATCCTGGCGAGCATCCCATCGGCCACCGTTACGCCCGGCAGGACGTTTCCGCCCATCACCCGGGCGATGAGGTTCTTCACCGCCTCCACGCCCGCCCTCGCGTTTTCCTCGCAAGACGGTGACCTCGCGACGCCGAGGGGGGAGGCGGCCTGCGAGATCTTCTCGGCGCTCACGGGCAAGTTGAAGTCCATCACACCCGGCAGCACGCCGGCGATGGCGACGCCGTGCGGCACGCCCAGCCTGGCGCCGAGCGGGTGCGCGATTGCGTGGCAGAGGCCCAGTCCCGTGCCGGTCGCGAAGGCCTGCCCCGCGAGGTTGGAGGCGAAGAGCATCTGGGATCTGGCTTCGAGATCTCCCCCCCGGGCGACGGCCGTGGGCAGCCAGCCGGAGATCATCCCGACGGCGTGCAGCGCGAGCCCGTCGGCCACGGGGTTGGCGTTGCGCGACATGAGCGCTTCGAGGGCGTGGGACAGGGCGTCTATCCCAGTCGCGGCCGTAATTCCAGGCGGCAGGCCCACGGTGAGGGCGGGGTCAAGGACGCACCTTCGCGGCTTTACGCTCTCGTGGCCTATGTAGAACTTGCGCTCTCCCACGACGTCCGTGATGACGCCGAAGCCGTTGGTCTCAGCCGCGGTGCCGGCGGTCGTGGGGACCGCCACGATGGGCAGGCCGGGGACGAGCTGGGACGCGGGATCTGCAAGGTCGCGCGCGGGGCCGCCGTTGGTTGCGTGCAGGGAGATCGCCTTGGCCGCGTCCATGGCGGAGCCACCGCCCACCGCGACGACCACGGTCTGCTCGATCCCGAAGTCCCTCAGCGCAGAGGCGCCGCTCTCGACGTCGTCCGTGGTCGGGTTGGGCGTGACGCCCTCGAACACGACGCTGTACATTTCCGGGGGGAACTTCTGCTGTACGAGATCCGTCACGCCGGCCCTGCTCACGCCGGGGTCCGTGACGATGAAGGCGCGCCTCCCGCCGCACCCGGCGACGAGCCCGCCGATCCCGTCCACGGACCCCACGCCGAAGCTCAGGCGACCGTGAAAGTCCAGGTCGAGGCTCCGCCTGCTAAGCGACATGCGAGAACCGTCCCCCACCGCTCGGCGAAGGCCTCCCGTCCGGCCCGATAAAGTCCGTACGCCGCACGCTCTCCCTCCATTCTCTCTCGACGCGAACTCCGCGCGCTTATCCCCGGTGGTCCGGCAGCTCGATCCAGGTGGTCTTTAGTTGCTCGTACTGCTCCAGGGCGTGGAGGGACTTGTCCCGGCCGTAGCCAGACTCCCCGAAGCCTCCGAAAGGCACCGTGGCATCGCTCGCGTCGAAGGAGTTCACCCACACGGTGCCGGCGCGCAGGGCCTTCGCCGCGCGGTGGGCGCGGGTTATGTCCGAGGTCCATACGGAGGCCGCGAGGCCGTACTTCGTGGCGTTGGCGAGCGGGATCGCCTCCCGTTCGTCGCTGAAGTCGAGCACGCTGAGGACGGGGCCGAAGATCTCCTCGTTGGCTATCCTCATCTCCCGACCGACGCCCTCGAAGATGGTCGGCTCGACGTAGAAACCGCCGCTCTCCCGCAGGACCCGGTCCCCCCCTACCGCCAGCGAGGCGCCCTCCCGCTTGCCGACCTCGACGTAGCCGAGGACGCGATCCAGTTGTTCCTCGTTCACCACGGCCCCCACCTTCGCGGTGACGTCCAGGGGGTCTTTGGGTTGCATCTCTCCTGCGACCTTCGAGATCTCGTGCAGGAGGTCGTCCTTGATGGCGCGGTCGACGATCAGGCGCGACCCGGCGTGGCAGGTCTGCCCCGCGTTGTAGAAGATGCCCCAGGCGATGCTGGACGCGGCCTCCTTCAGGTCCGGCACGTCCGCGAGGACCACCTGCGGGCTCTTGCCCCCGCACTCCAGGGAGACGGACTTCATGTTGGATTCCCCGGCGTAGCCAAGGAAGGCCTTGCCGACCTCGGTGGAGCCGGTGAAGGTCAGCTTGTCCACGCCGGGGTGGCGGCCGAGCGCCGCACCCGCCGTCGGCCCGTAGCCGGGCACGACGTTGAAGACGCCGTCTGGCACCCCGGCCTCGGCGGCCAGGCGGGCCAGGACCAGGGCCGAGAGCGGCGACTGCTCCGCCGGTTTGAGCACGACGGAGTTACCCGTGGCGAGCGCCGGCGCGGCCTTCCAGGCGGTAATGATGAGCGGGTAGTTCCACGGCACCACCGCGGCCACGACGCCGAACGGCTCGCGCGTGACCAGGGCCAGCGAATCCGCGCCGGTCGGGGC
>JALZNL010000607.1 GCA_030857715.1 Actinomycetota bacterium
ACGACCGTACGCATAAAGCCCGAGGTGATCACCGAGCACCGACTCAGGATCGAGATGTACGGCCTCGAAGACGAGGACATCGAGAACACGATCCGGATGAAGGGCTGGGCCTGGGTGCTGGCCCGCAAGGGCTGGGCCTACGCCGGCGAGCCGGACTTTATCTTCCGCCAGATCCGGGAAGTCGTCATCGCCCTCCCTGACATCACCTTCCGGGAGGACTCCATCGAGGAGTCCATCCGCACCGTCAAAGAGAAGGCCCGATCCGACGACGAGCTCGAGGAAGGCCGCGCCCTCCTGCGCCGGGCCTTCGAAAAGACGGGCCAGATCGATAAAGCCGAACAATACCTGTAGGAGCGGCCCCCACGGCTGCCCAAGCACCCTCACCCGTCCCTACGTGGCGACCGGTGCGTAGCCGGGGTCGGGAATCGGCTGGGTCCACGAACCCCGAACGGTGGGTTAAGGCTTACCGGTGCTGTCCGGTTCCCCTTCGAATCTCCGCCAGTGCAGGACGCAGAGCGGCAGCAGGATGGCGAGCGGCAGCGTCACGCTGACCACGGTTGCTACCTCTATGAGGCTGTCCCAGCCGGCGAAGCCGTTGTTGACGAGGTTGCTGAACGGGGCCACCAGGCGCGAGGTGAAGGTCACGACGAGCGCCATGGGCAGGAAGATGCCGCGCGGCGTGAGCGCCATGAGCGCCAGCGGAAGGGCCGCGTACCAGGGCCAGGTGCCGGCCGAGACGACCAGCAGGTAGACGAGCGAGATCGCCGCGCACGCCCGCAGTAGGCCGGCGGCGTCCCGCGCCCGCCAGCCGGCGATGAGGACGAACAGCAGGAACAGCCCGCCAAGGACGCGCAACGTGAGGGCGGCGGCCTGCTCCGGCGGAGAGACGTGCAGGATCAGCCAGTACAGGATCCCGGACGGCGTCGGGGCCAGGAAGGGCAGTCCCTGCCGGCGCACCGCGCCGAAGGTGTCGGCGCCGATCCAGAACGGCCCGTAGAGCGCCGCCGTCAGGAGCAGACCGAGGACGAGGGCCAGAGAGACGGAGAGGACGAGGCGTGAGGTGCCCTGTCGCGTACGCCAGAGGTAGATCGCCTGGGCCGGGGAGAAGATCACCGGCAGGTACTTGACGAGCACGCCAAGGACCACGCCCATCACGGAGAACGCGGGTCTTGCGGTGACGGTAAACAAAAGCGAGAGGAGGACGAACAGGATCATGAGCGCGTCGTTGTGCCCCTCGGCGGCGAACTCGACCACGACCAGCGGGTTCCAGAGGTAGACGAGCGTGCCGAGGAGCTGGTCCTCCGGGCGCACGCGGCCGAGGATGATCCATACCAGGGCCGCGCACCCGAGGCTCGCCGCGACCACCAGCGCCTTGGTGAGCAGCAACGCCCCCGCCACGCTGCCCGTCAGCGAAGCGGCCAGCACCTCGATCCAGGTCCACAACGCCCCGTAAGGCGACGGGCCGTGGACCGGAAGCCACCCGAAGGTCGCCAGCTCTCGGGCGAGCCCCGCCGTCCGGCCGTTGTAGGCGATCTCGGCGGCGGCCCTTCCGTAAGGATTGAGGTCGAACGCGCCGCCCATAAAGCCGTGCGCGACGTAGGTCAGCGCGTCCATGGACTGGTACGGGAGCCCGAAGAGCAGGCCGACGTTGAAGAGCACGGGGAAGGACAACGCCAGCAAGGACGCCCGCCCGTCCCGGAGAGAGCCCCTGCGGCAGAGGATCAGGATCCAGGCGTAGAGGGCGAAGAGGAGCGCCGTCGCCCCCCAGTAGACGCCCAGTTCAAGCGCGAGCCTGGCGCCGTCCGGCGGGGCTCCCCTGAATACCTCGCCCGCGACCCTCGCCTGCTGGCCGTTGTGGAAGACGGCCCGCTGGGCGGCGTGGCCGACGAGGTAGAGTACGCCGCTCGCGAGCCCGATCGCGGCGACCCGCAGCCCGTCCCGTCGCCCGTCCGTCAAACGCTCGGAGAAAGAGCTGTTACCGGTCCCCGCTACTCCCCGGCTACCCTTCATGATCCCTCGCAACGAAACGTCGCAGGGCCTACTCCTTGAGGAACGGAAGCCGGTCGTAGAGGACGAAGCGCTCGAAGTCCGGGTAGAACTCGCTGGTGATGACGGGATTGCGGGAGAAGCTGGCGAGGGGCTCCTCGGTAGACTTGCCGGGTTCGCGCAGGCTTATGTTGACGGAGTCCTCGTCGAGGTCAATGACGTTGTAGGAGGGCGGCATGGTGCCGCGGACCCTCATGGTGGAGACGGTGCCGGAGTGAACGACGCGGACGCCGGAGATGCTCCAGACGTAGGGGACGTGGCGGTGGCCGGAGAGGACCATGTCCACCTTGAGCTCGCGCAGGATCGCCATGACGT
>JALZNL010000608.1 GCA_030857715.1 Actinomycetota bacterium
CTGTAACTCTCAAAGGGCCTGTCTCTTAGACGTCTGATGCGTAATTGAGGACCACGGAGAAGGAGTCGAGAACTTATGCTGGTACCGAACCTTCGCCCAAAGGCGGTGCCGCATGGACCTCGACTCCTTCCTGGTTTCATTGTACGTTTCCGTGGACGACTGGTGGCAGGCAAACCATCCCCCGAACCCACGCCGTCCCGGCCGACCGGCCCTCCTCTCCGAAAGCGAGGTCCTTACGCTCGCCATACTCGCCCAGTGGCCCCGCTTCCGCAGCGAGCGAGACTTCTGGCGCTTCGCTTGGGCTCACCTCGGCGGATACTTCCCGAACCTCTGTTCCCAGAGCCAGTTCAACCGAAGGGTGCGCGCCCTGGAGTCCGAGATGCGCGCCTTGCAAGAGGCCTTCGCCGAGGATCTCAGCGAGCCTTCCGCAGTCTACCGCGTGTTGGACACGACCCCCCTGGTCCCGGCGATCGTGCGGGTGAGGGCGTGCAGACGAGGGCTGTTCGCCGGGCAAGCCTCTTTCGGGAGGAGCGCTTCGAAGACCGAGTGGGTCTACGGGTTCAAGGCGGCGCTCGTGGTGAGCCCCGAGGGCGTGGTCACGGCCTTCGGGCTGGCCCCGGCGTCCTCGGACGAGCGGCCGATAGGGGAAGCGCTCATAGCCTCCGACCGCCACGAGAGCTACCTGGCCGACAAGGGGTTCGCTGGGGTCGAGTGGGAGCGGCGCTGGCTGGAGGACTACGGGGCGCTTGTCGCGGCCACCCCGAAGAACAACGAGCGCCGGGCTTGGTCGAAGGAAGATCGGCGCTGGGCCGCCGGCAAGCGCCAGATCATAGAGGGGGTGATCGGCCAGCTCAAGGACTTCTTCGGCCTGGAGCGCCACCGGGCCAAGACCCTCGGCGGGCTGCTGGCGCGCCTGGCCGCCAAGGTCGCGGCCTACACCTGCGGCCAACGGATCAACGACTCCCTCGGCCGACCGCGGCGCCACCTGGCGGACCTGTTGGTCTAGCTCGTTGCACATCAGCCGTCTTAGTCTTCGAACTCCTTCACGGATTGAACCTCGTAGCCGGGCAGAGTACTGCTGTTCGTAATCCTGTCGGCCGGGACGAGGAGTTTGTGTCGGACGAGGTGTACTAGGGCTGTTGCTATCTCCTCGTCGGTGCGTTCCTTGAGGGCGCCCCGCAGGTCTTTGCGGTTGATCTGGCCGTGCCCCAAAAAGGAGCAGAGGCCGGCGTAGAGAACCTTCGAGGTGGGGGGGAGGGGGAGCGACCAGACCTCCGGCTCGTACCAGAACTCTCCGATGCCCACGGCGTTCTCCGGACGCGCGCCACGAGCGTCGAAGAGGAGGGTGACCTCGGGGAGACGAGCCTCGGTCCTCATCGGTAACCTCTCTGCCGGTGCCAGACCTCCGCCACGAACACTTCCCTGCGGTCGTCGTCTACGTCGTAGATGATGCGATAATCCCCGACCCGAAGGCGCCGCGCCGGCCGGTCTCGAAGCTGGCGACTGTTTCCGGGACGTGGGTTCTCGGCCAGGGCGTTTATGGCCTCGCGGATTTGCCCCGCCCGCTCGGGCAGGATACGCCTTCGCAGGGATCTCTCTGCCGAGCGTCCGACGATGATCCGGTAGCTCAACCCATAGGTTCTTCGTACTCTGAGCCTATCTCGTCCCGGACCTGCTCCCAGGGGATCGCGTCGCTTTCGCCGCGCTCCCGCTCGGCCATCGCCTTATCGAAGCGCCGGATGTCCTCCATCTCGTCTTCAATCTCCCGTAGACGCTCATATTCTTCTATGTCGAGGACCACCCCGATGCGCTTGCCGTTCTCGTCGGTCAGGTAACGCGCTTCCATGCCTGGCTTCTCTTTCGCCGGCTCCGCCTTCAACGCAACACGGTGCGGACCGTCTCGCCGATGGCTGGGGTGTGTATCTTGTAGCTCGGACCGAGCCGGTAGGCGAGGTCGCTTATGCGCCTTTTAGAGCCGTGGATGAGGATGATCTGGCGCGGCCGGAGCTTCTCAGTTATCCCCAGGAGCTCCTCCTGCGTGCAGTGCGCGGCGAAGCTGACCTTCTCGACCCGCCAGCCCTCCTCCTCGCCCGGCGCCTGCGAGGCGCCGTAGGAGGCCGAGGCGTTGGACGGCAGGATCACGGCGTTCGTCGGATCGTCTTGGAGGTGCCTGCGGTAGAACGCGCTAGCTCCGCCCTGCATCGTCACCGGCGAGGCGATGATGGCGCACGGGTTCGAGAGTATCCGCTCGCGGGCTTTGTCGTCGTTCGCGACAGCCCGGATGTTCTCCCCGAAGAAGAGTTCTTTGGGGTCCGTGTGCTGCAGGTACGGCTTCATGTAGCCGAGCTGCTCAGCGT
>JALZNL010000609.1 GCA_030857715.1 Actinomycetota bacterium
GGCGCCCGAAGGGGGTGAGTAGGGTGGCGTGGCTTGGGGCTTTGAGCGTGATCCTCTTCAGAAGACCGCGCTTCAGCGGTTAATGCGACAACATTGGGTTTCAAACCCGCCCGGCGCAGCGAGGCCAGGCAGACGAGCCGAATCTCCATCATAAGGAGGCACAGATGAACGACGAGTGGCAAAACCAGTGGCGCGAGACGAACAGGGCGAGCTGGGACGAGCGCGTCCCGATCCACGTCGGCGGTGAGTTCTACGGCGTGGAGAGCTTCAGGGCGGGCGAGGAGCACCTCCGCCCCTTCGAGTTGGAGGAGATGGGCGACGTCTCCGGAAAGGAGCTTCTCCACCTCCAGTGCCACTTCGGAAAGGACACTTTAAGCTGGGCCCGCCGCGGCGCCCGCGTGACAGGCCTGGACTTCTCCGCCCCCGCCGTCGAAGAAGCCAGGAAGCTCGCCGCGGAGCTCGGGATCGAGGCTGAGTTCATGCGCTCCGACGTGTACGAGGCAAAGGAAGCCCTCGGGGGTCGGACCTTCGACGTCGTCTACACGGGCCTCGGTGCCCTCAACTGGCTGCCGGACATAGCACGATGGGCCGGGGTGGTGGCCGGTCTCGTGCGCCCTGGCGGTTTCCTCTACCTGGCTGAGTTCCATCCCTTCGCCAACGTCTTCGGCGATGACGACCTGACCGTCGAGCACGACTACTTCCACACCGAAGAGCCGCAGGTCTGGGACGAGCCAGGCACCTACGCGGACCTCACGGCCGAGACGGAGAATAACGTCACCTACGAGTGGAACCACACCCTCTCGGACGTCGTAACCGCCCTCGTAGACGCCGGCCTCGTCCTCGAGTTCCTCCACGAGCACGACCACACGCTCTTCCCCCGCTGGCCCATCCTCGAGAAGTCCGGCTTCGACACCTACCGCCTGCCGGAGGGAACACCCCGCATACCGCTCATGTACTCGCTCAAGGCAAGGAAACCCGGCGGCTGACGCCGCTTACAGGCTTCAGGTTTTAGGCTTCAGGAAACTGTACAAGGAGCCCGATGCGCTTTTAGGAGCTGTCTCACCGGGCCAAAGCTCGCTCCGTCCGAAAAACATAAACCGGCCATCAGGTGAAGCGCAGGCTTTTCGTCGCGCCAAGCGCGGCGGGGTTTCAAACCCTCCCCTAGGACACGGGCGGCCCGGCGGCCCCTATCCCCGCCACAAAACCTAGAACCTGATGCCTACTCGACCTTTGCCTGCTGGACGGGGGCCTTTACAGTCTTCACGAGCTCCGCCTGCACGACCAGGCGATCCTTGTAGTCCGGGAGGGTGCAGGTCTGGAGGCTCACGATGTTCTTGCCCTCTATAGGCTTCTTGACGGAGACCTCGTCCGGCCCCACGACGCGGCGGTCGAAGACCTCGTAGACGTACCTGGTGTCCTCGGAGTCCGTCAGCAAGACCCGCCGGCCCTTCTTCAGCTCGTTCAGGTCCCAGAAGACGAGAAAGCTCTCGGTGCGCGGGTAGCCGAGGCGGTGCCCGGCGATGTAGACGTTGGCCTCCCTCTGCCACGGGAAGCCCGTATCGTCCACGTGCAGCGTCCCGTTGCGCAGGCCGGTCTCGTCCTTCGCAGGGCCGCCGTAGACGGGGATCTCCTTTACCCGCTTCATGCTCGGCACGGTGAGCGTCATGTCCTGGTCCCTGGGCGCCGCGGGGACCGCGTTCCCGGCCTCCCGCACGTCGGCGAACACGAGGCCCACGGAGACGAGGACGAGCGCCACGCCAACGAAAACCAGGAGCAGCCGGTCGTAGCGCGGACCACCCGAGGAAACGCGGGCACGGTTACCGGTTCGCTCACGCGTTCGCCCGCGCGTGCTGTCCCGCCCCGTCAAGCGCGCCATCGCGCGGCCGCCCCGGGAGGGGGTCGATGCTCTCTCCTGGCGGGTCCAGGACCCGTAAGGTCTACTTCTCACGGGGCGATATGATACAGCCCCCGCGCCACAAAACAACGCCTGAGAGTGCCGCTCCTATCGCCTGCGGCGGGGGTCCAGGGCGTCGCGCAGGCCGTCCCCGATAAAGTTCACGGCCAGCACCGAGAGGGCGATGGCGATGCCGGGGAAGATGATCGCGTGCTGGCCCTCCGTGAAGACCCCGAAGCCCGAGCGGAAGGCGTCGGTGAGCATCGCGCCCCACTCCGGGGAGGGAGGGCGGGCCCCCAGTCCCAGGAACGAGAGCGCGGCCACGTCCAGGACCGCGGTCGCCAGCGCCAGGGTGGCCTGCACGATCAGCGGCGCCATGCTGTTCGGGAGTATGGCCGAGGAGACTATCCGGTAGTTGGAGGCGCCCACAGCCCGTTCGGCCTCCACGTAGTCCCGGTC
>JALZNL010000610.1 GCA_030857715.1 Actinomycetota bacterium
TGTCCAAGAAGGCGGAGAGGAAGGCCGTGATGGCGGCCAGGTAGATCAGGACCAGCCCCGGATGGCCCCCGGCGGCCTGCGCGCTCTTTATGGCCAGGTAGCCGAAGATGCCCGAGTCCTTGAGGATCCCGACCAGTATCATCATCCCCACCAGGAGTCCCAGGGTCTCCCAGTGGACTGCCTCGATGGCCTCCTCCTGGCCGATGGCGCCCGCCATCACCAGCAGTATCGCGCCTGCCAGGGCCGCCGGCGTGCGGTGGACGAGGTCAAAGGCGAACACGGCCAGCACCACGAGGAAGACCACGATGGCGAGAATCATCACGCCGGTCTCCCGACCGCCCGCGGCGTCATCGTCCCGGCGACCCTCAGATACTCCATACGCCCGTCCCTCAAGCTCTGCCGCTTCCTCCACGCGCCACGGTGGCGCACCCTACGACCATCCTAGCAGGTGGCCCGCACGCGCTCGAAGAGGGCCGCCCTTATCCCAGGCCCACTATGGCGGCGTAGAGGTCGAGGCGGTTCACGATGCCCTCCACCTTGCCGTCTTTGGTGATGACCACGCTCGAGACGCCGTCGTGGACCATCCTGTGTGCCACGGCCAGCTCGCTCCTCCCCAGTTCGATGCTCGACACGTCCTCACTCATCACCTCCCCCACGGGCCGGTCCGCGGCCTCGGTGAGGTAATGGACCCACTTGTCCGCGTTCTCGGGAACGAAAGAGAGCCGATCCATCATCTTCAGGTATTTGGGGAGCGCCGCCTCGAGGAGCTGGCCGTCGGTGACAAAGCCCCGGAGGGTGCCATCCTCGTCCGTCACAGGAACGCCGGGTACGCTGTGCTCCCTCATCACCCGGAGCGCCTCGCGGGCGAGCGTGTCGGGGCGCACGGCATCCGCGGGACGCATTATGTCCTCGATCTTGACGTCTGCGCCTGACTTTTCTTTGTCACCCATGCTGGCCTCCTCTCTCGGTTCGATCTCCAATTGTATAATCAACGGCCAGTATGCAGGAGCTCTTCGCCGTCGCGCTGTTCATCGTGGTCCTCGCGCTCATCGCGTTCGAGGTCTTGAACCGGACGGTCGCGGCGCTGCTCGGGGCTGCCGTCTTGATCTCATTCGGCGTCCTCGAACAGGAGCAGGCGGCCACCGAGTTCGTCGACTGGAACACCATCGGGCTCCTCGCCGGGATGATGGTTATCGTCGCCATCCTCGAGAGAACCGGCGTCTTCGAGTACCTGGCTATAAAGAGCGCCCAGTGGGGCAAGGCCCGCCCCGGACGGATACTCATCCTCCTCTCCGTCGTCACGGCCTTCCTCTCGGCGTTTCTGGACAACGTGACCACCGTGATACTTATGGTTCCCGTGACGTTCCTGATCGCCGACGCCCTGGAGTCCTCGCCCATGCCCTTCCTGCTCACGCAGGTGATGGCCTCGAACGTGGGCGGGGCGGCGACCCTGATCGGCGACCCGCCCAACATCCTGATCGGGAGCGCCGCCGACCTCACTTTTTTGGACTTCGTCGTCGCCCTCACGCCCGTCGTCTTGCTCACGCTGCCGGCGGTGCTCGGCGTGCTTTATCTGATGTTCCGCAAGGATCTGAGTCGCAGCAAGGACGCCGAGCAGACCATCGGGGCGATGGACGCGGCGGCAAGTATCCGCGATCCTATCTTGCTCCGCAAGTCGCTCATCGTGCTGGGGCTCGTGATAGTGGCGTTCTTTTTGCACGGCGCGCTGCACCTGGAGGCCGCTACCATCGCGCTCTTCGGGGCTGCGACGCTCATGCTCTACGCGCGCAGCGACGTGGAGGGGGTACTGCGCGACGTGGAGTGGCCCACCCTGCTATTTTTCGTCGGGCTCTTCGTGCTGGTGGGCGGACTGGAGGCGACGGGGTTCGTCGGGAGCATAGCCACGGCGCTCACGAACGTCGCCGGCGGGACTTCCGCTACCACAGCCATCGTAGTGATCTGGGGCAGCGGCATTGCGTCGGGCATCGTGGACAACATCCCTTTTACGGCGACCATGATCCCGGTCATACAAGACCTCGCCCGCGCCGAGGGGCTCTCCGAGGAGGAGGTGCGCCCCCTGTGGTGGTCGCTCGCCCTCGGCGCGGATTTCGGCGGCAACCTCACCCTCATCGGCGCCTCGGCCAACGTCGTCGTCGCCGGCATGAGCGAGCGCGCCGGGCAAAGGATTCCTTTCCTCAAGTTCATGCTCTACGGCATCCCCGTTACCCTGGTATCCCTCTCGGTGGCAACGGTCTACGTACTAATCCGGTTCTATTAACGAGACTATCCTACCCTTCCGGCACGGGTCTGGACGGATCATCCCGCGCTCCGCTCGGAGTCTCGAGGTGAACC
>JALZNL010000611.1 GCA_030857715.1 Actinomycetota bacterium
CCTTGCCGTCATTGGAGCACGACCTCGACCCTGTTGCAACAAACTACCGTTAGTGTCGTGTCACGAACAGTTTGGCTCATGTGATGGCTCCTTCAAAATCTCGGGATAGAGATGCTTGAGCTTGATCCTCGCGTCGGCCGTGGTGAAGCGCCAATCGATCGCGCTTTCCATCGCGTTGCGTCCCTCCTCCCAGGCCGCCGTCTCACGGCGGAGCGTCTCTCGGTCGGGGATGCGCCCGTCGAGGCATTGGCGGGCGAGCACGGAGAGTTCGATCTCCGCCATGTTAAGCCACGAGCCGCGCTTTGGGGTGTGATGGATCTCCAGCCTCTTCGTCAGTCGTCTGGCCTCCTCCGGCTCGAAAGCCTCGTACAAAGAGGAGGGGTTGTGGGTGTTGAGGTTGTCCATCACCATCACGATCTTCTCGGCGCGCGGGTAATGGATGTCCACGACCTCCTTGACGAAACGGGCGAAGTCCACCTTCGTGCGCCTCTCGGTTACGCGGACGCACCTCCATCCGGCCAGAGGCTCCGAGGCGATGAAGAGGTTCGCCACCCCCTTGCGCTCGTAGTGGTAGTCCTCCCTGGCCGTCCTGCCCGGGGCGCACGCAAGCGGCTCCCGCACATCGCCGAGAAGCTGCTTGCTCTTCTCGTCTATGCACACCTGCGGGCGCTTCTCGTCGTAGGGTCGACTGTAGACTTCGAGCACGTCCTCCATGCGCCAGCAGAACTCGGCGCTCGCCTCGGGCGGGATCGACCACTGACCCTTCAGCCAGGGCTTCAGCCTACTTTTTTGAGAGTGCGCCTCACGAGTTCGCGCGAGACCTCCTCCCCGCAGTCGAGCTGTACGAAACGCTCGGCCAGTAGCCTTATGGACCACTTCCTCCTGCCCTCTGGCGGCTCGGAGCAGGCCAGCGCGATCAGGTGCGCCTCCTGCCCTCCGTCGAGCTTTCTGGGCTTGGTGTTCTTCGGAGGCCGGCGGAAGAGCGCCGCCGAAAGCCCCTCCGCGCGAAACCGCTCGCGCACCCGGCGAACCGTCGAGCGGTGGATCTCCAGGGCCGGGGCGATCTTCGTGTCGGGCCAGCGCGCTTCGGGAGCCGCCCCTCCCTCGTCGGCCTTCAGCAATATGCGCGCGCGGGTCAACTCGTGCGTCGAAGCCGATCCCCGGGAGACCAGCCCGCCGAGCCTTTCGCGCTCCTCTGCGGACAGCGTCACGGCGTTCTTCCTCCTCGGCATGGATACTCCTCCTCGCGCTCGTCGCTCGACGGGTCGGGCGAATGGACGCTCCCACGATAGACGAGTCGGAGTTTTGGAGCAAATCAATCATGCCGGAACACTAGGTTTAATTTCATAGTACTCCTCATTTCCCAAAACCCTTTTGCCGTCTGTGAGACTTGAGCGCTGCAATTCCAGCAGCGGTAGCCAAGCCACCAGCCGCACCTGCTGTCAGCCTCCGCTTCCATCTTTGTGGGTTCAGCACTTCTTGTGCAGCCAAGTATCCCGAGGTCGCGTTGACACCGCCACCGGGCCAGGTAGAGGCGCCTGTCAGATATAGTCCGTCCAGGGGCATCCGGTATCTGGACCATCCGGGAGACGGACGAAAAAGAAAGTTCTGTCTGAGATGCATGCTACCTGCGAGGCTGTCGCCTCCGACAAGGTTTGGATTGTGCCGTTCGAGATCCTTCGGCGAGAAGACAGCCCGGTCAAGTACGAGGTCTCCGATACCCGGCGCGTACTCTTCCAGCTTTTCCATCACACGATCCGCGTACGGCTCCTTCGCCTCGTCCCAGTCGCGGGCAGAGATCTCCCTTGCTGAGTCTCCTCTTATCTGAGAAGGGAGGGTGCGGACCTGTACCCAGAGCACCTTTCCACCATCCGGGGCCCGGGAGGGATCGACCGTCGAGGTCTGTCCCACCACGAGCAAGGGGCTTGCAGGAAGGTAGCCGTTTATCGAATCCGTATAGGTCTGTGCCAGATCCTCCACGTAAGGTCCAATATGAACGTATGCGAACTCTTCTAACTCTGTTCCCGCACTCCACCGAGGCTTGTCCGAAAGTGCGAGGTGTACCATCATCGTGCCCGGTCCATACCGGTAGCGTTTCATCCGGGACTGCAGCCCGTTTGTGGAGTGCGAGTTTGAGAGGAGCCGGCCGAAGAGAGCCGTAGGCGTAACGTTTGCGACCACGGCGCGCCGGGCCTGTATCTTCTCCCCCGTATCCAGCTCCACCCCTGTTGCCCGGTCGCCGTCGGTGAGTACCTGGCGGACCTCGGCTCGGGTACGTACCTCTCCTCCACTCTCCCTTATCAGGGCGGCGAGTGCCTCCGGCATACGGGATGCGCCCCCCTCTACTACGG
>JALZNL010000612.1 GCA_030857715.1 Actinomycetota bacterium
GGATTACTCGCAACGCCTCATAGTCCAGGCGGAGCTCACGAGCGTCGCGTAGCCGCGGAAGGGACAGGACGCGCCCCCCGGCCCTCCGCGCTGATACCATTCCCCCAGGACCCATGACCGGAGACGTCAGAAGAGAGCCCCCTTCAAGCGACGCGGGCGATACGTCCGGGCCTTACCTGCCCGCGGCAGACGAGGGCGGCGAGGCGCGGCCGGCGTTGGATCTGGGATGGGGCAAGATCCTCGCCCTGATGGCCTGGGGCTTCGTGGTCCTGGCATTTGCCGTCGGGGGCCTCGCGGACGTTACGAACCTCTGGTGGCTCGTGCTGGTCTTCGGGGCGGCGGTGCCCGTCCTCTTCGTGGCGCTGCAGAACCGGATGGCGCGGATGGGTGGCAACCGTCGTTCTGACCGGGAGGGGGAGAGGGAGCTTCTGGACGCGCTACGGGAGCGTGGGGAGCTCACCCCGGCCTCGGCGGCGATGCTGACCACCCTGACCGTGGACGGGGCCTCCGGCATCCTGGAGGCGTTGACGCGGAAGGGCCACCTGGAGGCCCAGGCCCGTGACGGCTCGATCCTGTACACCCTGCGAGAGCGGGACAGGCTCAGCCTTGCGGGACCAACGGCGGAGTCTGTTGCGCCTGTCGCTGGCACGGCTCCGGCGGTAGGACAGGACCCGCAACCCCTGGCCGAGCCCTTGAGCGGGCGCGAGCTGGAGGTGCTCGGGCTCATGGCCCTGGGCCGGACGAACGCGGAGATCTCGCGCGAGCTCTTCGTGGCCGTCGGCACCGTCAAGGCCCACGCCAACAACATCTACCGCAAGCTCGACGCGAACAACCGCTCCGAAGCCGTCTCGAAGGCCGGGAAACTCGGCCTGCTGCGGTAGCCGGAGCCCCTACCGACCGCGAATAAACCCGGATAAACCGCTTCTCTACGCCTTCCGGCCGATGCCGGTATGCCGGGATTAGACCTACTTTCCGTGACACGACGCGCACTGTGGTGCGGATAAGTAGGAGGTCTTGCGGACGTGGGATGGATAAGAGGGAGCATGAGGAGGTGGCCGATTTCCTGGTTCTTCTGGATCTCGCTGGCGATCAACGTGGCCGTGATAGCGGTCTTTCTGGTGAGCGGCGCCGCCGGGGTATTGGAAGCCGCGATGGAGGCCACGGGGCTCACGGACAAGACCGACTTCGTCTCGGCCTTCCGGTTGGCGTTGGAGGCCCCGCGGGCCGTTCCGGGGATCTCCCTCTCCATCCTGCAGCCGCTCTCGCCGGACATCGCGGCCTTCGTGGTGGCGGCGGTCGCCTTCGGGCTGGTCGGCGTCGGGAGGCTCGTGCGCGGCTACCGGTTCTGGGGTGCTGAGGTAGGTTGGCGGCGCGGGCTCGGGGTCTGGTGCCTGATGCTCGTGGTCTTCTTTGTCGCCATGCCGCTCGTCACGGCGGGCCTTGGCGCCACGTTCATGCCCGAGGGCACCTGGGAGTGGGGCGGTCATGCCGTCTCGTGGGGCCTGTTGCCCGCCCTGTTCGTCGCCCTCTTCCTGGACGTGGGCGGGGTGACCGAAGAGACGGGCTGGCGCGGCTTCGCCCTGCCCGTCCTGCAAAGCCGCATGACGCCGCTCGCGGCGACCCTGATCGTCGGCCTGCTGTGGGGCGTCTGGCACTTCCCCGCCCGGCCCGACATCCTGATGGGCGCTTACGGCCTCCTCGGCGGGGCCGCGCTTCTCGGGATACTCGTCGTGAGGTTCGTGTTCCTCTCGATCGTGATGACGTACTTCTACAACCGGGCCGGCGGCAGCACCCTGATCGCCATCGCCATGCACGGCCTGCACAACAACCCGGTCCTATTCTCGGGCCGGATCGTCGGTGATACCACGGCTTCTTACGTGATCAGCGAGCTCGCCCTGCTCGCCCCGATCCTGGTCGTCGCGGTCGGCCTGCTCGTCCTGACCGGAAGCAAACTCGGCCTCGACGGACCTCGCAAGGCAGATTCTGTGACGGAGGTGACCCCGTCGCCGGACCTTACCTCGTCCTCTTCCGAGGACGAATCTCGGCGGCGAGGTGCTCGACGGGCTCGCCGTTCTTGAGGTGCTTCTCGACGATCTCGGGGGCGTCGGCCCCGATCAGGCCCAGGTACCACGTCCCCGAGGGGTAGACGATGGCGTTGGGTCCGTGCTTGCAGAGGCCGAGGCACTCCACCGAATCTGTCCGGACGTCGCGGTTCATCCCAGCAGCGCGCAACTCGTCTTTTAGCGCCTTCTGGACGTCCTTCGAGCCGCGCTTTTTGCAGTCGCCGCCCTTGCAGACGAGCACGTGGGCGTCGTAGTCGCGGACCTTCGCGTCCGGCTTCGGCATGGCCG
>JALZNL010000103.1 GCA_030857715.1 Actinomycetota bacterium
ACTTCACCCGCGGCTTGTCCCGCCCCCTGGCCTACTTCGCCTGCGGCCTGCCCCGCGCCTTCGCCGACCTGCTGAGTCGCCTCACCGGCACCCTCACCGACATCCTCCACCGCCGATTGAGCACCTTCGCCAACATCTTCGACGGCCTCGCCCGTACTCTCGACGGCTTCTCCCGCGCCCTCGCCTACATCCGCGACCGCGGAGCTCGCACCTTCACCGACGTTTTCGACAGCGTCACCGGTGCTCTCCACGGCTTCTCCAGCGCCTTCACCGACGTCCTCGACCGCAGAACCTGCGCCTTCACCGACGTCTTCCACAGCGGAACCTGCGCCCTCACCCACATCCTCCACAGCGGAGCCTGCGCCTTCGCCTACATCTTCGACAGCAGAGCCCGCGCCCTCACCGACATCTTCAACGGCCGAGCCTGTACCAGAGCCGATGTCAGCGACTGCCTGGTTAGCTCCCTCACCAACCAGGTCGCCAGCACCAGAACCGATATCCTCCACTGCGGAGTTGAGACCATCGCCCACGAGTTCGCCGGCGCCCTCGCCCACGTCCTCCAGAGCCGAACCGGCGCCACTCCCGACGTCCTCGACCGCCGAGCTCACGCCCTCGACGAGCTTCTCTATTATCTGGGGGTTGCGGTCTATGGTCGTGAGCACCCGGTCTATGATGGCGGTCACGTTGTCCAGGCGGACCTTCAGAAGCGCCTGCGCCTCCACGCCCGTTATGACGAGCTTCACGCGGCCAAGGTAGAGATCCACCCCGACAGAGAGCTCGACCAGGTCGAGCACCTTGGCGAAGAGGTTCACCTTCGCCCGCAGATCGTTGAGCTCGAAGTTGATCTCGTCGACCTTCACGACCGGCACGTCGAGCAGCACGTCTGGGATCTTGCCGTTCATCGCCGCGTCTTCGTCGTCGTACTCCAGCGTGTAATCCGCGTACGCCTTCTCCGGTATCGTCTGGTCGCCGGGTATGTTATTCGCGAACCGGTACTCTTCGGTCTTTTGGACGGAGGTGCGCGGGTCATTCTTCCTAACCGGAGCGTTGTCCTTTATTTCGTCGTAATCGTATGCCTGCTCTCTCCGCTCCTGCCGGGACTGGCCGTCCGACCGCTCGTTCTGCTGGTTTTGCTGATCCTCTTGCCCCGACTCTGTAGCCTGATTGGAGCTTTCCGATGCCATCCGAGGACCCCCAGTTGCTGGTTAAAGACCGATTACCAGTTATTGTGCCATGATGCACACGCTCGCAAACCCTTTAGTGATCCGAAATCCGGCCGGCTACGTGTAGTTTTCGTCTGTTCCGAAGGCTTGGACGCCGCGGGGCCCTCTTTGGTTACGGTCCTGACGCCCTGGTTCGTAGGGATGTTGCGCGAAACGCCCCTATACGAATTTCTTGTAGACGCCTATGTTCGAGGTATCGCGCACGCCGAGGGCCTCTTTCAGCTCGTTGATGGTGGCGCCGCGGCGGAGCAGCCGGATGGCGAAGGTGTGGCGCAGGACCATGGGCGAGACGCGCCACATGCCGATTTGATCACACCGTTTCCAGATCGCGTTCTGGAGCGACTTGGAGGTGGTAACGGGCCGGACCGCCCGACCGACGATGAGCTCCGGCGTCTCGTCGGTGCGCATCCCGAGGTAGCGCCGGAGGGCTTCGACCGTTTCGGTGGAGAGGCGGCGGGCGCGGGCGGCGAGGTGAGAGCCAGGGCCGCCGAGTTGGGCCTGGGCGGCCGTAAGGTCCACGTCGCTCTTGAGGAGGCCCCGGATCTCCCCCACCGTCACCCCCGTGTCGAGCATGAGCCTGATGACCACGGCGTCCCGGGCCGCGTCCAGGGTGTCCGTCGGGAAAGAGAGGAGTTGTTCGGCCTCCTCGTCCTCCAGGGAGACGATCTTCTGGTCCAGCGGCTGGTGCATGGGCTCGATGGGATCGAAGTCCAGCTCCGCCTCAGAGGAGGTCCTCGCCCAGTCCAAAAAGCGCCTGACCGCGGCGTCCTTGCGATAGACGGTGAAGCGCTTGCGGTTGCCCTCCAGCAGGTGGTTGCGGAAGTCCATCACCGTCCCGACCCCTAGGTCTTCGGCCTCCTCCACGCCCCTGTCCGCGAGAAAGCGGGCGAACTCGCGCAGGTCGGCCACGTAGAACTCCGCCGTTCGGGGGCTCGTGCCCGGGTCGTCCCAGAGATCGGCGGAGAAGTCTTCGATCAGGGCTTCTATCTTCATGGGACCCATTCTAACGGGAAAAGCGGACCGGCTGTTATACTCCCGAAGGGTGTTCGGCGGTCGGAAAGCGGTGTTCTTCGTGGCCTCCCTGGCGACGCTTTGCCTCCTCTCCCTGCCCATCTGGCCCGAGAAGGAGACGTCGTCGGTCGAGCTCCGCACCCAGGAGGTAAAGAACACCGGCGTCCTCCTCGGCGAAGGAACCCGGAGCCCTGAGACTCCCCCCGCGGACGCGTCGAGCCAGCCCACCCCCAAGAACATGACGCTCACGGTGCCAAAGCTCGGCCTGAAGGACGTTGCGGTGCCGACGGGCTTCCGGCAGGCGGAGCTCGACCGCGAGGGTTTGCTGCGGATGAAGGAGAGCGGCCTGCCGTGGGAAGAGGGGTCCAACACCTTTATAGCGGGCCACGCCCTCGGCTTTCCCCGGACCCGGGTGCCACGCGCCTTCCACGACCTCGGCACGCTCGCGCCGGGGGACGAGATCTTCTTGAAGAGCGCCGACGGACGCCGGTACACTTTCGAGGTCTACGATCGGATGACCGTCGAGCCCGACGACACCTGGGTGACGTACCCCGTCGAGGACAGGACCGTCGTCTCGCTCCAGACCTGCGTCCCGATCCCCACTTTCGAGAACCGCCTCATCGTGCGCGGGGAGCTGGTCTCCTAGAGGTGCCAGCGTGCCGCTTCGCGGCTTTCTGCGCGATACGGCCTCACCGTCAGGTTTGAGGAGTTTTGCGGCGACGATCTCCCACGGCGTCTTCTCGTCTCCGTAACGGCCTGTGGTCCTTTCGCCCGCGTCTTCTATTTTCCAGTCCGGAGAGAACAGCGCGATAACATCGTCGCGGTCGAAGAGGCGTTTGGGGAAGCCGTTGACCAGGTAGAAGTTCGGCTCGATTTCCTCCTTGGGCGCGGCGGCGTAGTAGGCGTCGTTCTTGGAGTTGAGGCGGGCCAGGAGGTGGCCGCCGGGGACGAGGCACCGTCGTACGTCTGCGAGGATCTCTACGGTCTCCAGCCAGGGAAAGTAATGCAGGGACAGGCTCGCGACGATGGCGCCGAAGTGGGCGTCCGGGAACGGCAGGCCGTCGGTAAGATCTACGCGTTTCGTTTCGGCTTCCGGCGCCCGCCGACTGGTGAGCTCAAGCGCCTTCTCCGAGAAGTCCGCGGCGACGACTTCGAAGCCCCATCGCGTGAGACATTGGGCATCCTCTCCGGCGCCGCAGCCGAGGTCGAGGACGGGCGCGTCGATGTCCGCCTCAAGGAGGTCTCGCCAGCGTTCCAGCCAGGCGTCTTCGCCGCCAGGAGTCTTATCCAGCCTGGAGAAAATTCGGTCCCATTCCTCCCTGGCGTCCACAGACACCTCCCGCTATCTCCCTCGGCTGGTCCCCGGCCGGTCCGGTGGCTATCCGCTTCCCGCCGCTTCCCGGCGCTCCCAGTCGGCCTTCCTCAGGGCGTACTCGACGTCCCCGTGCTCGTCGCCCTCGATGCGCCACGGCCATTCCTGGTGGAACGTCCGCACATACGTCAGTCCCGCCTTCTCCATCACGCGGCGGGAGGCCGCGTTGACCGCCATCGTCTCCGCCACCACGCGCCGGACGCCGAGCTCGGTGAAGCCCCTGCGGATCAGCGCGCGGGATCCTTCCGTGGCGTAGCCCTTGCCCCAGGCGGAACGGCGCAGCCGGTAGCCGAGCTCCGCTTCCTCGGGGCCGCGTCCTTCCGGTGGGTGGAACTCGAACCACCCCAGGAACTCGCCGGTCGACCTCTCGATGGCCGCCCAGACGCCAAACCCCTCGAAACGCTCGTAAGAACGGAGGAATCGGGGCAGGGTCTCGTTGAGGATCACGTCGCGGGGCGTCGGCCTGCCCCCGGTGAGGAAGCGCATGACCTCTGAGTCGCCGTGGAGGTCGAACAAGTCGTCCGCGTCGGCCTCGGTGAGCCGGCGCAGAACCAATCGTTCGGTCTCAAAGAGTACCCGCATCGTCCGATCCTTCCAGCGACAAGCCCGACACCAGCGAGCGGTCTTCGGCCTGCGGAGTGCTCTGCGTATACCGCCCTACCGCGTCTTGCGCAGGACGTGGCGTTCTATGGCGTCGTGGGCGGCGTTGATCTCGGCGGTCACCCTCTCGGCGCGGACGCGCTTGTCGGGGTCGGAGAACCTGTCCGGGTGAAACTTCTTGACGAGGTCCCTGCGCTTGCGGTCTACCTCCTCCATCGGTACGCCCGGCACGAGGCCGAGCCGGTCGTAGGCGGAGAGCACGTTCGGGGGGTACTTCAGCGGGGCAAAGGTCTGGGAGGAGGTCCACCCTGAGGCGCGGTTCCCGAAGCTCTGCCTCTCGCGGCTCCCGGATGTCGTTCCCGCGGAACTTCCGCCCTCGGCGCGGCGGCGTTCTTCTGCGCGGCGCAGCTCTTCTTGCGCGCCGCGGAGGGCGGCTTCGAACGCGCCCCTGAGGGTCTCGCTGCGCTCGCGGCCGGTGCGGAGGCGCTCTCGGACGCGCTCGTCCTCCTGGAGGGTGGAGAGAAAGCCGCTGGCGAGGCGCCCCAGGCGGCGCGGGATGCTCAACGCCCCCGGTCGTCCCGGGTGTTCCAGTACTCCTCGGAGTCCGAGAGCGGGCCGGGCTGCCTCAAGACCTGCGTGTCGTCCTCGCCGGCGCCGTCTATGACCTGGGTGTCGTCGTCGGCCTCACGGATCACCTGCGTCTCGTCGCCCGCGGGGTCGTCGCCCGCGGTGGTCTCTTCGGATGGCTGCTCTGGCTCTTCCTCCGGCCCGTTCTGCGGGAGGCCGAAGAAGCCGCGCACCATGTCGATGTCCTCCAGGCCTGACTCGGCCTCGTCTATCTTGCGCTCCTGCTCGGCGACGCCGAAGTTGCGGGCCTCGCGGGCCTTGCGGATCTGGTCTTCGAGGTTCCGGATCACGTCTTCGGTGTCGTCCTTGAGCTTGCGGATGCGGTTCTCGCCGAGGTCTATCTCGGACTCGAGCCTGGACTCCCTGGCCCTGGTCGAGGAGTCGAGCTCGTTTATGTCTATGCCCGCCGCTTCGAGCGTCTGGCGCACGATGCGGACCGCCGCCGGACGCGGCACCTCGGGGGGAAGGTTCTTTATGACCTCGGCCGCCCGCTCCACCGTGAAAGCCCGGGAGTGGGGAGAGCTTTCGCGTTCGTCCTGACCATCCGCGCCTATTCCTATCTCTTCGCGGGAGTAGATCGAGGTCCCCTCGTTGGCCCCCTGCTCCCCGAACATCCTGGTGAAAAAGTTCTGCCGGTTGGTGCGGTCCTCGCTCATCTCGCCGCCATCCTCTCCGTAGCGGGCAGTGACTCCACGCTTCTGGTGACCTCGTCCAGGCCGCGCCGGAAGTAGGCGACCCTCTCTTTTAGCTGCCGCAGGCCGGGGTCTAGGGAGCCGGGCGCGAGCCTGTTGTCCACCGCGAGCAGTTCGCCGCGCAGGTTGCCGAGCAGGCTCTCGGCGCTCTCCAGCTGGGCGTTGATCATGCTGATACCGTCCAGGATGTCCCCGTACCCGTCGAGCTCACCCCGCCGCCCCTCCAGCGCCGCCTCGAACGGCGCCCGCAGCGGCGAGCCCTCCGGGAGACGGGCGAGGTCTTTTTCGAGGCCCTTGATGCGGCTGGAGATCCCACGCCGGTCCACGCTCTCCAGGTGCCGCCGCAAGAGCGCCCGCCGCCGCGCGAGCCTGGCCGCGTCCCCGATCTCCCCCACGATGGTAAAAATGTCCTCGTCCAGCAGCGGCCTGTACTGCTCGGGCAAGAGCTCCCAGCTCTCCAGGATGCCGGCCTGGAGAGCTGCCAGGCGCTTGGTCTGGGGTGCTGCCAGCCGGTCCTCCCGGGCCACCCGCCCGAGCTCCTTCACGTTCTCCCGCACCCGGCGCGAGAGCTCCCTGCGCGCGTTGCCCCGCCGGTCCAGGAGGCGCTTCCCCGTGAACGCGGCGCCAGCCCCGAAGAGGCCGATGAGCAGAGCGCTCGGCTCCGCGGCCGTCGCGGCCATCACGGTCAGGCCCGAGAACGACCCGAAGGGGACGAGCCTCGTCAGGTGCCGGGAGAGGCTGCTACCCACGGGGGCCTTCCTCCGGTCTCTCGGGGTCGGCAGGGTTCATTTCGGCGGCCTCTATCTGGTCGGGTTCGCGGAGGCCCATCTCAATCTCCATCATCTCCAGCTCGTGCTCGGCGTCCAGGCGCTTGATGTCTATCTCGGCCGCGGCGATCTCGCGTTCGGTCTCGCTGGTGCCGAGCTCGCCAACGGCCTCGGCCTCGTAGGAGGCCTGGCGGATGGACTGGCGGGCCTTTTCGAGGTCACGCGAGGAATCCGAGAGGGAGATCTGGGCGCGCGCGTCGTTGGCGGTGCGAAGGGCGCGGGCGCGCTGGTGCTCCTCCATGAGGGCGGCCCGCTCGCGCGCGACGTTGTTGTAGCGGCGCTCCTGGTCGCGGAAGGCCCGCTCCATCTCCTGGGAGTTTTTGCGCGCCTCCTCCAGCCTGGCCTCTATGTCGACGAGTTGCGTCTGGGCCTCCTGCTTCTGCTGGACCACCTCGACGGCGGCGTCACGCTGGCCGCGGCTGGCGAGCTCGCGCGCCTGGCGCTCCTTGACGGCGAGGACCTTCTGCTTACCCACGGCGTCGTTGGCGAGCATCTTCTCGTAGGCCATCGTGCGGGCGGCGGCGACCTGGAGCTTCTTGAGGTTTTCGAGCTCGTCCTGCACGGCGTTCTCGAGCAGTATCTCGGGGTTGCGCTGCTCGACCCCCGAGAGAAACTTCCCGAAAAAGCCGCGGATCGCCCTGGTTAATCTTCCCATTTGTTCCAGCCACCCCCGGCTGTTGTCGGGCCTGCAAAATCAGTCTTGGATTATATCATCGGTACGGATGGCCTCCGCCAAGGTTGCAATTGCAGCTTGTCAGCACGCTTCAGCCTTCGGCCTCGCTCTCAGCTTCTTGACTGTTCGGGGCGTGCCGGTTCCGTTTGTCCTGCGGTCGCGGGCGGAGATGGCGGTTCCCTCTCACCTTTACTCGGACGCAGGCAGGTTCGAAACTCACCCCCACGGCCCGGTGGACAGCCGGTGACCCACACGGGTCCGGTCTTCGCCTTGGGGTGGTACGGCCGACACTCCGGGCAACGCGGCGCACCGAGAAGCTGAGAGCCTCCGAAGGAGGCGAGCTGAAAGTCCCCGTAGGAGACGTGCTGAGAGGCCCGAAGCGCCGTGCTGACAAGCGGAGGCGAAGCCGGAGCGTGCTGGCAGCCCTACCGGGCTGCGCGGTAGCGTCCCTCCTGGGCGTCCCTGCCGGCGAGCACGATGGCGCTCGGGCCCTCGACCTCGAAGGAGGCCTCCAGCGCGCGTCCGGCGGCGAGGAGCAGGTCCTCGGCCGAGCGGGCGTCGCGGGGGTAGATGGCGACCCCCGCCCGCGTCTCTTCGGCGCCCAGGGAGCTCGCCGCGGCCAGGGCCCGGC
>JALZNL010000613.1 GCA_030857715.1 Actinomycetota bacterium
GGCCGAAGCGGAGCCGCTCTCGATCGTCTCCTCGTCCTCGCGGCCCGGGGTGCGCCAGTGGGCGTGGACGTCCACGAAGCCCGGGAAGAGGTGCAGGCCGTCGGCGTCGAGCTCACGGGTGCCGCGGAGGTTATCGCCGACCTCGGCTATCCTCCCGCCGGAGAGACGGACGTCCATGACGCCGTCCAGCCCGCTTCCGGGGTCGAGGACGTGGGCGTGGCGGACGACGAGGTCCGGCGGGTTCGTCCGGCCTGGGATCACGCGGCCACCCGTTGGGCGGCGCCGGTCGCGACGGTCAGGACGGCAGAGCGCACCGGGACGCCGGCGGCGACCTGGTTGGGGACGAGGGACGAATCGCCGAGCACGACGTCGCCGGAGATCTCGACCCCCCGGTTTACGGGCCCCGGGTGCATGACGAGCGTCCCGCCCCGTAGGTGCCGCCGCGCCACGCCGTAGAACCGCGCGTACTCGCCGACGGAGGGTATCCTCGCCCCGGTCATCCGCTCCCTTTGCAGCCGCAGCGCGTAGAGCACGTCGGCTTCCCAGTCGAGTGCCTCGTCAACCGACGACAGCACCGGCAGGCCCCAGGCACCGGCGTCCCGCGGCAGGAGGGTCCCGGGGGCGACCAGGGCGACCTCCATTCCGGCCTTCGTAAACGCCGGGATGACGCTCCGGGCGACCCGGCTGTGGAGGACGTCCCCGATTATGGCGACCCTGCGCCCAAGGAGATCGTCGAAGCCGCCGAGGGCCTTGCTCAGGGCGTAGAGGTCCAGGAGCGCCTGGGTCGGGTGCTGGCCGCAGCCGTCGCCGGCGTTGACGACCGGTGCCGCGGTGTGCCTGGAGGCGAGCGATGCCGCGCCGGCGGCCGGGTGGCGCAGGACGATGGCGTCCGCGCCGAGCCTGTCAAGGGTTACGACGGTGTCTACGAGGGACTCGCCTTTGGAGATGGCCGAGGCCTGTTCGGAGAGCGAGATCACGTCGGCCCCGCACCTGCGCGCCGCGAGCTCGAAGGAGACGGCCGTCCTGGTCGAGGCCTCGAAGAACGCGAGGCAAACGGTCTTGCCCGCGAGCGTCTGGGAAACGCTACCTTCCTCGTGGGCCCTGGCGAGATCCAGGATCTCCCTCAGCTCGTCCCGGTCCGTGTGCTCCAGCGAGAGAAAGCTCTTAATCCCCAACGACGATCACCCCGTCCTCCCCGTCCGTCTCCTCCAGGTTGACCAGCACCCGTTGCCCGCGCGCCGTCGGGACATTCTTGCCGACGTGATCCGCCCGGATCGGCAACTCCCTGTGCCCCCGGTCCACCAGGATGGCGAGCCTGACGGCCGCAGGCCTCCCGAGCTCCAATAGCGCCTCCATCGCCGCCCGCGCCGTCCGTCCCGTGTACAGCACGTCGTCCACCAGCACGACGGTCTTGCCCGTGACGTCGAACGGAACGCTGCTGCCCTTCAACTCCGGGTCCTCGACCGAGAGGTCGTCACGGTGGAGCGTGATGTCCAGCGACCCGACCGGCGCGTCGAGGCCCTCGAAGCGGATGAGGTTCTGCGAGATCCTGCGCGCCAGCGGGACGCCGCGCGTCAGAACCCCGACGAGGGCGAGGGTATCCAGTGAAGCCGCGTTTCTTTCGAGTATTTCGTGGGAGATGCGGCGGAGCGAGCGGTCTATCCCGTCCGGTGTGAGCAGTTGCGAGCGCGCGTGTTCGTGTGTGCTTGATCGGCCCAAGCCTGCCTCCTTCGCGCCTCACGGGACGCCGTTAAAGGTCGGTCTTGCTAACAGGGGAAGCTAACAGAGCGGCCGAGAGTCGTCAAGAGGCGAGCCCGCCTCGCGCATCGCGGTCTCTACAGCCTCGGCCACGAGGTCCTGGAAGGCCAGCCCCACGCCGCCGTAAACGGTGACCTGCTCGGGGCGCGTCCGCCCGGCGCGCCCGCCCGAAATCACCTCCCCGGGGGTAGGCACCGAAGGCCGCCCGCGCCTCCCCGACCCCGCGCATCTGCTCGGTAGCCCCGGACGCCAGGTGTATCGACACCACGTTACCTTCGGCCATGCCCTATACCTCCCGATCCTTGTCCGCGGGGGCGGCCCCTTGGGCCCCGCCCTGCTTGACCCTCGTCCTCTGGCCGACGGCAACGCTCGCGAGGACCAGCACGGCGCACAGGACGGTCAGCGGCCCGACCCGCTCCCCGAGCAGCAAAGCGGACCAGAGGAGCGTGAGGACGGGCTGGGAGAGCTGAACCTGCCCGACGCGAGCCACTCCCCCCTCCGCGAGACCCCTGTACCAGGCGAAGAACCCCAGGAACATGCTTACCACAGAGACGTAGGCGAAGCATGCCCACGCGGCGGGGCTCGCCCC
>JALZNL010000104.1 GCA_030857715.1 Actinomycetota bacterium
CCTCGTCACGGGCGGGGCCGGGTACGTCGGCAGCGTCGTCGCGGCCCAACTCCTCGACGCCGGCCACGAGACGGTCGTTCTTGACGACCTCTCGAAGGGCCACGCGGACGCCGTGCCCGAGGGCGCGCGGCTAGTCCGGGGCTCCTTGCTCGACGAGCCCTTCGTAACGGAGACGCTCGCCGAGGGTTTCGACGGGGTGTTCCACTTCGCGGCTCTCTCCCTGGTGGCGGAATCCGTCGAGGAGCCGGAGCGCTACTACCGAAACAACGTGGGCGGAACGCTCAACCTGCTCGACGCGATGGGGGAGGCTGGCGTGCCCCGGCTCGTCTTCTCCTCGACGGCGGCCGTCTACGGGGAGCCCGAGGAGGTTCCGATCCCAGAGACCGCCCCGACCGCGCCGACCAACCCCTACGGGTCCTCCAAGCTCGCGGTCGACCGGCTTATAGGCCACGTCGCCGGGGCGCGGGGGCTGGCGGCGACGAGCCTGCGGTACTTCAACGTGGCGGGGGCGAGCGGGCGTTTCGGGGAGGACCACCACCCGGAGACGCACCTGATCCCGATAGTCCTCCAGGCCGCCGCCGGGACGCGCGGGCCGGTCAAGATCTTCGGCACCGACTACCCGACCCGCGACGGCACCGCCGTCCGCGACTACATCCACATAGAGGACCTCGGCAGGGCCCACCTGCTGGCGCTGGAGGCGGCCAAACCCGGCGAGCATCGCGTCTACAACCTGGGCAACGGCTCGGGGTTCTCCGTCCTCCAGGTCGTCGAGGCGGCCAGGATCGTCACGGGGGAGGACATCAGGGCCGAGGAGGCGCCGCGGAGGGCGGGGGACCCACCGGAGCTCGTGGCTTCGAGCGACGCTATTCGGGCCGACCTCGGGTGGGAGCCCGAGAAGCCGGGCCTAGAAGCCATGATCTCCGACGCCTGGGCCTGGATGCGAGAGCACCCCGGCGGATACGAGTAGCCGATGCGGGAGACCGAGATCAGGGCGCGCGAGGCTTACGTCGAAAAGTTCGGTGGGGAGCCCGAGGTCGTCGCGAGCGCGCCGGGGCGCATAAACCTGATCGGGGAGCACACCGACTACAACGGCGGCTTCGTCCTCCCCTGCGCCATCGACCGCCGCATCGCCGTCGCCGCCGGACGCGACGGCGGGGAGCTGCTCTACTCCGCCGACTTCGAGCACGCCCGTCCTCTGCACCGCGAGGACGACTCCTGGGCGAAGTACCCCCGCGGCGTCGCCTGGGCGCTGCGGGAGGCCGGCCACGAGGCCGACAGCTTCCAGGCGGCTTTCGCCGGCGACGTGCCCCGCGCCTCCGGGCTCTCCTCCTCGGCGGCCATCGAGGCCGCGACGGCCCTCGCCCTCGACGATCTCTTCGGGTTTGGCGTGGACAGGAAGTCTCTAGCCCGCATCTGCCAGCGCGCCGAGAACGAGTACGTCGGCGTTGGGAGCGGCATCATGGACCAGTACGCTTCTCTGCTCTGCGAGGCCGGCTCCGCCCTGCTCATCGACTGCCGCTCGCTCGAGGCCGCGTCCGTCCCCCTGGACCTCGAAGGCGTGGGCCTCTCCCTCGTCGTCTGCGACACCCGCGTCGAGCGCGGCCTCGCCGACACCGGCTACAACGACCGTCGGGCTGCCTGCGAACGGGCGGCCGAGACCCTGGGAGTCGAGGCCTTGCGCGACGCCACGGAAGGGGACCTGGACCGTCTCTCCGGCGAGGAGCTGCGCCGCGCCCGCCACATCGTCACGGAGAACGCCCGCGTTACAAGGGCCGTCGAGGCTCTGCGGGCCAGAGATTTCGAGGCTTTCGGGCATCTGATGTACGCCTCGCACGGGTCCATGCGCGACGACTACGAGATCTCCACCCCCGAGCTCGACGCCTTCGTCGAGATAGCCAGAGACAACGGCGCCCCTGGCGCCCGCCTCACGGGCGCGGGCTTCGGCGGCTGCGCCATCGCCCTGATGCCCTCAGGCAACACCGGGACGCTCGCGGAGGCCTGCCAACAGGCGTTTGCCGGGCGCGGGTTCGGGGAACCTGAATTCTACGAGTTCGTGCCGGCGGCAGGGGCCGAGGTGGTGGGATGAGCCGGGAGACGCGGCGGGATGGGTTACGGTCGATCATGGAGAATCGGGGGCTCGGGGCGTTGCTGCTGCGGAGGCCCGCCAACTTCGCGTGGTACACGGGCGGGGCGGACAACCGCGTGGACCACGACGACCCGCTGGGCGTCGCCGCGATCCTGCTAACCAACGAGGGCGAGTACGTGCTCACGGACAACATCGAGGCGCCCCGGATGCGCGGCGAGCAGACGCCCGACATGGACATCGCCGAACACCCCTGGCACACAGGCCCGGGAGCGCTGCTGAAAGAGCTCGCCGGCGGCCCGGTCGGGACCGACCATCCTTCCGAACTCGGGCCTGACGTCACCGCGGAGATCCTGCCCTCGCGCCACGTCCTCGACGAGGAGGCATCGAACTCTACCGGCGCCTCGGTGCGGACGCGGCGGCGGCGATCTCGGAGGCGGCATCCACGCTCTCGCCCGACACCGACGAGCTGGACGCGGCGGCGGAGCTCGCGTCCGCCTGCCGGCGTCGCGGCATGTTCTCCCCGGTCCTGCTGGCCGCGTCGGCGGGCCGGCTCGGGCGCTACCGGCACCCGATACCCCGCGGCGGCCCGCTCGGCGGGCAGGCCATGCTCGTGGTCTGCGCCGAACGCGGCGGCCTCTACGCCAACCTGACGCGCATGGTCCTTTTCGAAGATTCCGACCCGGAGACCCACCGGCGCCAGGAGGCCTGCGACGAGATCCTACGCCGCATGAGGCAGGAGGCGACCCGCCCCGGCACGACCCTCGCCGACGCCTTCGAGCTCTGCCGGACCTTCTACGCCGAGGCCGGCTTCCCCGACGGCTGGCAGGACCACCACCAGGGCGGCACCACCGGCTACGCCTCCCGCGAGATAGTGGCGAGCCCCGAGACACTCCAGGAGATCCGCCCGGGCCACGCCTTCGCCTGGAACCCCTCCCTCCCGAACGCCAAGACCGAGGAGACCTTCGTCCTTCTCCCGCAAGGCCCGGAAATCCTGACCCCCGCCTGACACCAAACCCGCTAGATCTCTCCCCGCGAAACCTCGCCAACGATCGCGCGATCTATGGGGAACCGAGACCCGGAGACGACCGTTGATCGATCTACAGCGGCTTTCAGGACTCTTGGGCCACCGGATCGGCACGGCGCTCGTAGGCTTCGGGCTTCAGGTTTTGAGGTTCTAGGTTTTGAGGGGTTGTAGGGCGAGGATGCTGCGGGCATGCAGCTCCTTCGGGCTAATCATGGTGGCGACGATGTCGGGCTCCAGGCCGCGTACCGCACCCCTGATGCCTTAAAACCTGATGCCTACACTCAACTCTTCCGCAAGTCGCTGTAGAGGCCAGGCGTCGCCGGGGAAGTGAGTTTCCCCACGCATGCGAGGGCTGCGCCCAGGACCCGCCCATCCGTGTCGAAGCTGGGATCGTAGGAGGCAATGCCGGCCGCGGCAACCTCGAAGCGCTCACGGACCATGCCGAGCGCCGCCTTCAACTCTTCGGCGCTCAAGCCTCCTTCGGGGGCGAACCCGTTGGCCCGGCCCACCTTTCCCGCGTCGAGGACATCCAGGTCTAGATGCACGTAGACCCTGCCCACCCTGGTCTTCAGCCCGTCCAGGGCTTTCGTGAGGACCCGCAATCCCTCGCGCTTGATCGGTTCCGCGCCGACTACGGTCAACCCCGAGGCGGCGAGCCGCTCCTCCTCCGCAGGCTCCACTTCCCTGACCCCCGCCAGCACCACGTCCTCCTCGGCCACCGGGGAGAAGCCGGGCACGCCCCCGGCCATCCTCTTCCAGCAATGCCCAACGGCGATGGCGAGGCCCATCCCATCGGAGAAGCCGCTGGTAGTCGTCTCGGGGGTGTTGAAGTCCGCGTGGGCGTCGAACCAGACGACCCCCAAATCCTCGAGGCCTGCGCCGGCGAGCGTCCCCACGGCGGTGTTGCAGTTGCCGGAGAGCACCAGCGGGAACTCGCCTTCGGCGATGGCCCCGCGCACCTGCCCCGAGACCATACTATCCAGCTCGAAGGCGGTCGCCACTTCGGTCGCCGGATCGCTTCTGGGGCGCACGGACGCGAGGCTCGGGCTCCGGCCCCCCGCCCGAAGCGCTTCGCCGAGGCCGTTGTCCACAAGGTGCTCGGGACCCGCGCCCATCCTCGAGCCGCGGTGCCCGGAATCGTAAGGCACGACGATGACGCGGACGCCCGGGCAGTCTTCCATGCCCGCATTCTACGGCACGGACCATCTGTCGGCGCTGCACGATTATCGACCAGGTCTCTCTTGCGCCCGTATACGACCCGCAAAAGCTCGGGACCGGGCACCTCCGCCACTCGCGCGGTACGCCTTCGAACCGATCCTCCTCTCTTTATCAGGAGGAGATAGCTTTCGGCTTTGCGATCCAACAGACGGGGCGCGCCCGGCCCATCGGCTATGATCGTCGGGATGTTTGGGGCGCAGACACCCGGCGGGCCGTGACGGCCCGGACGCGGCGGGGGAGAATCGTCCCGCTGACGGAGCGACTGAGGCCCCGGGGTCCAGAACCGGAGAAGTACGGGTACGTGATCCTGGGCGCCGGTTGCGCGGGGTTGAGCCTCTGCCACTACCTCCTGGAGCGGGGCGTGGACGCGCCCATCCTGATCCTGGACCGCAAGGAAACCTTTACCGACGACCGGACCTGGTGCTTCTGGGACGTCGAGGAGACGCCCTTCTCCGACCGCGCCGTCCGGCGCTGGAGTTCCTGGTCCGTCCGCGCCGAAGGAAGGGAAGTAGTCCACACGAGCGACCATTACCCGTACCTCTGCCTTACCGGCGCGGACTTCTACGAGGACGTGCTCGACAGGATCTCCACCCGCGGCAACGTCACGGTCAGGCTCGGGGAGGACGTGCGCTCCTGCAAGGAGCTGGACGACGGGGTCCTGGTCGTCACCTCCACCGGCTCGTACCTCGCGGAGAGCGTGTTCGACGGGCGCGGCCTGCCCCCGGACTCCACGGCCCTCGCGGAGGTGCGCCGGAGAGGGACCTCGATCTCCCAGCAGTTCCTCGGCCTCCGCCTGCGCGCCCGCCGCCCCGTCTTCGACCCCGACACCTGCACCCTCATGGACTTCTCCGTGGACCAGGGCCGCGGGCTGCGCTTCGCCTACGTGCTGCCCTTCGACGAGCACGAGGCGCTCGTCGAGAACGTCTACCTGACAAAGACCGTCGCCCCGCCCGAAGCGCACCGCGCAGAGCTCTCCGGCTACCTGAAGTACCGCTACGGGCTCTCCGGGGAAGACTACGAGGTACACGGCGAGGAGTGGGGGGACATACCGATGACAGCCCACCGCTTCCCGCGGCGGATCGGAGCCCGAACGCACGTCATCGGGACGCTCGGCGGTGAGACCCGGCCCTCGACCGGGTACACGTTCCTGCGCGTCCAGCGCTACTGCCGCGCGCTCGCCGCGAGCCTGACCGGCGCCGGTGGAGACCCCGGGAGGGTCCACCCGTGGCGCTACGGGCCGCTGGACCGGGTGTTCCTGCGTCTCTTGCGCGAGCGGCCGGAGAGTTGCCCCGGGATCTACGCCCGCATGTTCGCCGGGACGCCGCCCGACCCACTCGTCCGCTTCCTCACCGAGAGGAGTTCGCCCCTCGACGACGCCAGGCTTATCGGGGCGCTCCCGAAGCTCCCGTTCCTGCGGCTGGCCGCCGGGGAGGCCCTCGACCGTGTGCGCGAAAGACTCTGACCGGGGACCGGGGGCGGACACGCATCCGGCCGTGCGGGACGCGGTGGTGTGGCCTTCCCGGTCCGTCGTGCTGCTCCTGACGGTCGCCTTCGCCGCCGGGCTTCGCGTGCCGGGGTGGATACAGTACCTGCCGTTCGCCGCGAGCCTCGTTCTTTTCGGGCTGCCGCACGGCGCCGTGGACCACCTGGTGCCCTCCCGCCTCGCCGGCCGGGACGCCGACGGCCGAAGCGTGCTCGCCGTCGTGCTTCTCTACGTCGTTCTCTCCAGTCTCTGCCTCGCCCTGTGGTTCGTCGCACCCGTCGCCGCCTTCGTCCTGTTCGTGTGCGTCACGGTCTTCCACTGGGGGGCCGGGGACCTGCACGCCCTGCTCTTCTTCGGCTCGGACGGGCTAGGGGGGATGGGCCGCGCCTCCCGCGTCCTCCTGCTCCTCCTCCGGGGCGGTCTGCCCATGCTGATCCCGCTCCTCTTCTTCCCGGACGCCTACCGCGAAGTCGCGACCGCCGCCGCCGGGCTGTTCGGCGCGGACGCGGCGGCCCTCTCCGGTGTCTTCTCGCCGGCCTACCGGATCGCGGTCGGAACCGCGTTGGCGGCGGTCGCCCTGCTCTTCCTCCTCCGCGCGGCCGGCGAGCTCGCCGGAGAACGCCGGGCCCTGCTGCCCGTCGCGCTCGAGACTTTGCTGCTCTTCGCGTTCTTCGCCGCCGTGCCGCCGGTCCTCGCCGTCGGGCTGTACTTCACGCTGTGGCACGCCCCCAGGCACGTGGCCCGGCTGGTGCTGCTTGACTCCGCGGGCGCCCGTTACCTGCGTGCCGGACGCCCGGTATGCGCGCTGGCCCGGTTCGCGAGGCAGGCGGCTCCCCTGACCGTGCTGGCGCTCGCGCTCCTCGTCGGGCTCTACCTGGCGGTCCCGCGCGCGACGGAAGACCCCGGCTCCCTTCTCGCCCTCTACCTGGTGCTCGTCTCCGCGCTCACGCTGCCGCACGCCTCCCTCGTTACGTACATGGACGCGCGTCAGGGCGTCTGGAGGAGGGCCCGTCCTTCGCCGGGCGATTGGCCGGGACCGTGAACGCGGGAGGGAGGGCGCGGCGGGGCACAGGTTTACCCGCCCGGCATGAGGGTACACAGAGAGCTTATCGAAGTCTTGCAGGATCCCCCAATACTGGAGGTCACTTAGGATGGCGGAGCCGATCACTGGAAGCATAGAGGTAGAAGCCCCGGTAGCGAAGGTCTACGAGTACTGGCGTGACCTCGAGAACCTGCCGAGCTTCATGAAGAACATCGAGGAGGTCCGCGCCACGGGGCCGGACACCACCCACTGGGTCGTCAAGGGGCCGCTCGGCTACAGGGCGGAGTTCGACGCTAGGACCACCCAGGACGAGCAGAACAGCGCCATCGGGTGGAACACCGTGGACGGCGACGTCCAGACCTCGGGTCAGGTCCGTTTCCAAGAGATCACCCCGAACCGCACCAGGCTAGAGGTCCAGATGAAGTACGCGGACCCGCCGGGCGGCAAGGCCGGGGAGGCGGTCTCGAGGCTGACGTCCGGCCCGAAGGCCATCATGGAGCAGGATCTGCGCAACTTTAGAGACCTCATGGAGGGAAAGGCGACGGCCGAGGAGGTCCAGCAGCGCCCCGCCGTGGCCGACGCGCACAGCGGCGCCGTCGCGACGCTGACCTCAGGCACCGGGCTCGTGGTCATCGGCGGTGTAGTCCTGCTCTGGCTCTTGCTGCGCCGGGGCGGGGGCGGCTCCTCCAGCGGCAAGGGCAAGTCCCGCATCATATTCGAGTTCTAAACAGCTCTTAGCTGCCAGCAGTCAGCTTCGCAGGAGGGC
>JALZNL010000614.1 GCA_030857715.1 Actinomycetota bacterium
GCTGTAGACCGCCGTCTCGAAGTCCATGTAGGCGCCGACCGAGGCCGGATCTACGAACGGTAGGATCTGGGTCGCCCAGAACCCGCCGACGCCGTTCTTGCGGTCGATCCAGTAGTAGAGGTTGGCGAGCCCCGCCCAGCTCAGCTCGCCCGCCGGCCGTCCCGTCGGCGCGTCCTCGTCGTTGATCATGAACGTGTAGCCCCAGGACTTCGGCATGCCGGGGAAGAACTCCGCGTCGTTGGACAGGGTCGGGATGGCGCCGGGGAGGCTCTTG
Organism: Actinomycetota bacterium; assembly: GCA_030857715.1. Next base: position 275 of record JALZNL010000614.1, read on the forward strand.
ATCTTCATCCCGCCCAACCCGTTCTGCGCCATGCGCTCCACCGTTTCGGGCCGCAGCACCGCGCCGTGTGGCCCCGCCCCGTCGTTCAGGACCATGCGGATGAACTTCATGTAGTCGCCGACCGTGCCGTACAGGGCATGCCCGCCCATGTGCTGCTCCGGGTCCTGCGGTAACTCGAAGTCCGAGAGCGGGGTCAGGGTCCCGTCCTCGCCGCGCTGGTGCATGGTCGCGCGCCTCGAACGCATCGAGTCGGACATCGTGATCGCGGTGTCGCCCATCCCGAGCGGCCCGAAGATTCGCCCGCGCATCACCTCGCCGAGGCGTTTCCCGCGCGCACCCTCGACCACCTTCCCGACCCAGTCGATGTTGCTGCCGTACTCCCAGCGCTCGCCCGGATCGAAGAGCAAGACGGAGTCCAGCGACGCCTGAGAGGCGGAGACGACGCTCGGCACGTCCCTCTTCTCACGGTACTCGATCAGGTCGTGGTTGAAGAAGTCGTAGCCGAAGCCCGCGGTGTGCAGCATCAACTGTCCCACCGTAATGTCGGACCTTGGCGGACGGACGCGCGGTTCCGAGGCATCGTCGAAGCCCTCGAGAACTTGAACGTCCGAGATCTCCGGCGCGTATTCCTTTGCGGGGTCGTCGAGGCCGAGCACGCCTTCCTCGACCAGTTGCATGACCGCCACGCCCGTGACCGCCTTGGTGCAGGAGAAGAGGGCGAACACGGTGTCCAGGGTCATCTCCTGTCCCCCGCCGAGCTCGCGCCCGCCCGCGGCGCCCTCGTAGAAGTTCTCGCTACGGTCGGTCGCCATCGCAACTACGCCGGGCACACCGTTCTCCTGCTCCACCGCGCCGCAGAGCACGCGCTCCAGGCCCTCTCCAGATGCTTTCCCCACGATCACCTCGTTCCGGCGGCCCAAAGCGCGCCGACCACCCTTTGCCCCTTACAACGGATGCATCCTAGTATGGGCCCATACCCGCCGCCACCCGGCCTCGTTTTCAACCCTCCCGTGTCGGGAGACCCTGGTGCGCCGGCGGTGGGTCCGAAGGCGCTTCATCCTCGCCGTCGGGATCCTTCCGGCCTTTGGGACCACCGACCGCGACGGCGACGTCGTCTTCGGGGTGCTCGGGGAAGACGGCCCGCACCTCGAGGCGACCCCCGAGGGCCTCGACGTATCCGGCGAGCGTGCCGAGGAGCACCTCGCCCTTGCCGCTGCCACGCTCGATCTTGGAGACGTTCGGCTGGCTGACCCCGAGCGCGGAGGCGAGCTCGGCCTGGGTGACGCCCCGGTTTTGCCGGAGATCGGCGAGATGGAGGAGGGCATCGTAGGCCTTCCTCGTCTCGTCCATCCGCGCCCGGCGCACCGGGTCGCGCTCGATCTCCTCGCGCAGCTTGCTGAAGCTCGTGCGTCCGCTCATGGCAACTCTCCTTCCTCGTGCAACTCCTTTTGGTGCTCATCGTAGAGCCTGTCCGCCACCGGGATCATCTCCTCGTAGAACTCCTTCCAGCGGCCCGACTTGTCGCCCCCTACGAGCAATATCGCCATCCGGCGCGGGTCGAAAGCGAAGAGCACCCTGATGTGACTGGCCGGCGGTCTCAACTCCTTCATGTTCGCGTGCCGGGAGCCCTCGACCGTGTCCGCGAAGGGCCTGGGCAACGCCGGGCCCCGCTCCTCCAGCTTCTCCACCGCGACGGCCACACCCTCCTGCTCCACCTCCGATAGCGTCCGCCACCACTCCCAGAACTCGTCGGTGTACTCGACCTCCCACATCACGACCAATATAACTTACAAGTTATATTCACACAACTCCCTCAGGGCCCCGGCCGACCTGGGTATAAGAAAACGAATATGCGAAGAATATGCGAAAGATTGAGATTTCGACCGAAAAAAGAAGCCTCGGCGTTTGCCGGGGCCGGTAGTAGCGGGGGTAGGATTTGAACCTACGACCTTCGGGTTATGAGCCCGACGAGAGCCGCCCCTTCCGTCCGCCGCCTCCTCCGATCGACTCGTGTACGCCACGCTCCTATGATAATAAAAACCCCGCCCATCTAAAGGGTTTCCT
>JALZNL010000105.1 GCA_030857715.1 Actinomycetota bacterium
GCGGCAGGGTCAGGCAGTTGCTCACCAAGATACGCCTTCATCTCGCGTCGGGGCATCCCGGCCAGCACTTGTGGCATGCGCTCTTCTCTGCGCAGCCGGGATATGCTCGTGAATAATTCAGGCTAGAGCAGTTTCGACGCTCCGCTATCCGCCCACCGCCCTGGAAGGGCGCGTCCCTGAAGCTACTCTTCGGGGGCGGCGGTTCGGAGTTGGTGGCGGGCCGTGAAGAAGGAGCGGTAGGAGAGCAGCCCGACGAGCATGGCGGCGATGGAGACGCTGCCGAGGAGCATGTAGAGGACGACTATCTGGAGCTCGACCGCCTCCAGAGGGTCGGCCCCGGCGATGATCATGCCGACCATCGCGCCCGGCAGAAAGATGATGCCCGTCGTCTTCGTGGAGTCCACCAACGGCACCAGGGCGCCCCTGAGCGCCGTCTTGAGGATCGGCGAGACGGCCTGGCGGCTCGTGGCACCGAGGGCGAGGGCGGCCTCGACCTTCTGGCGCTGCCCGGCAAGCTCGTCCCGGACACGGAGCAGCGTCAGGCTCGCGGCGTTCATGGAGTTGCCGATGACCATACCCCCGAGCGGTATGAGGTACCGGGCGGTCGCGGGCACCACCCGGAGGGCGAGCAGCAGGCCGAGCGTCGCCACGGCCGCAGCGCCTACGGCCAGCGCCGCCACGAGGAAGGCGCGCGGCACCCCTCTCGCGCGTCGCGCCGACGTCCAGGCGGCGAAGAGTACCATCCCGGCCAGGAGCAGCGCGACCGCGCCGACGCTCTCCAGCCCGAAAACGTACTCTATGGCGTAACCCATCGCGGCGAGCTGGACGAAGGAGCGGACCACCGCGACCCCGATGTCCCTCTCAAGGCCCAGCCCCTCGTAGAAGCTCAGCGCCACCGCGACGGCCACGAGACCTAAAGTAGGCAAAGCGGCGACGACGGTGACCACCCTAGAGCCTCCCCGAGAGGAGCCGACGCGCGCTCTCGCCGGCTCCGGAGAAGAAGTCGTCCCTCTCCCAAGTTCCCACGCTCCTTCCCTCCGCCAGGAGAAGGACGCGGTCGGCGACGCGTTCGACCTGGGCGAGGTCGTGGCTCACGAAGACCATCGTCAGCCCAAGCCTGGCGTTGAGCCCACGGGCGAGGTCTTCCACCTTCCGGCGGGCGGCCTCGTCCAGGGCGCTCGTCGGTTCGTCCATAAGTAGCACCTCCGGCTCGAGGGCGAGGGCCCTGGCTATGGAGACGCGCTGCTGCTGGCCGACGGAGAGGGTTTCGGGCCCCCGCGCCGCCAGCGAACGGTCCAGGCCCACCATCTCCAGCAGACGCGTGGCGTCGGCGGGCAGGCCGGCGAGGCGAGCCCCGTAGAGGATGGCCTCTTCGACCGATGCGCCGAAGAGGGCCGGGAGTTGGAAGACCATCCCGACCCGGCGCCGCAGCCTCAGGAGGTCCATCCCGTCCGTCGGCTCCCCGTCCAGGTAGATCTCGCCCGCGGTTGGTTCGATCAGGCGGTTCACGGCACGCAGAAACGTGCTCTTGCCTGCCCCGGAAGGTCCCACGACGGCGGTGATCCTACCGTCAGGCACCTCCGCGTCGACGCCCTTGAGAATCTCCGTGCTGGCCACCGCGTACCGGAGCCCGAGGACGCGGATCTTCGGGCGCTCCACGCTAGAGCGTCTCCCGGCGCAGGTAGGCGTAAAGGCCGTCGTAGAGCCTGTCGGTGTGGCGGGTGAGGGCCTCGTCGTCGGGGAGGGCGAGCTGCATACCCCGGACGATGGCGTCCAGGCCGTCGGCCTCGGGGCGGCCGTACTTCTCGTCCATCAGGTCGGCGTCGTGGACGATCTCGCCTATCTCGCGCAGCACGGCGTCTTCGAGCCCGTATTCCTTCAGGAAGGTCTCGAAGGAGCAGTCATCCCCGCGGTGGCCGAGCCGTGCCCCGGCCACGTCGAAGAGCTCCGCCTCCCCGGGCGCCTCGTCCGGGTCCCCGAAGAAGTGGAAAGCGGCCTCGCCGTCCAGGTAGCGCCGGATCAACCACACGCAGGCCGTCCGGTCCACGTGGCAACCCCTGCGGGTGGCCCAGAGCACTACCCGACCTCCCCCCGCGCCGGCGGGTCGGCGTCCTTCCTGACGGCGTGCCTGGCCGCGCGGATCGCCCCCTCGGCCTCCTTGCGCAGCGGGGAGCGGAAGTAGTCGCGGCGGCGCTCGGCCCGGAAATCCCGCTCGATCCTGGACAGCTCCTCCGCCAGCGGCGGGCCACCCGCACCAAGCTCGGCCTTCCGTCGCAGCCTGCCGGCGGCCTCGATGAGCGCGCCGTACGCCTCTTCGCGGGATGCGCGAAATTGCGCGGCGAGATCCCGGCCCTCCGCGACGGTGTTCGGGAGCGCCTCCCAGAGCGTCGCCTCGCCCCCGGCCTCCCTGACGCGGAGTTGGAGCCACTCCAGTTGCTCGCGGGTTACGGCGTCGGCCGGCAGCGCGGCGGCCCCGTCCTGGAGGTACAGGGCGCCGAGGACCTTCAGCCTGCGCCACACGGCGACCCGGTGGCGGGAAGGATCGCGCGGCAGGTGGTAGATCAGGATGAGCCATCGCCCGCCGGTCCCGTCCGGCGTTCCCCCTACAGGAGCGTCCACAGCATGCCCAGCAGGGCGCCGACCGGCACCATCACGTAGATTGGGACCTTGAACCTCTGCAAGACCACAAACGAGGCCACCGCCACGACCAGGGCGAATACGTCGAGGCCCCGCAACGAAATCCCCTCGGGGAAAAGCACCCGGCTGGCGAAAAAGACTGCCAGGTTGGCGATCACGCCGACCACCGCGGCCGTCACCCCCGTCAGGGCGGCCCGGATCTTCGTGTTGCCAGCAAGCAGCTCGATGTAAGGCGCGAGCAGAAAGATGAAAAGGAAGCACGGCAGGAAGGTGACGTAGGTGGTCAGCAGTGCACCGAGCGTCCCGTAGAGCAGGGGATCGAAGCCTTCGGGCGCCTTGTTCCAGGCCCCCAGAAACCCCACGTACTGGGTGACCATGATGAGCGGCCCGGGTGTGGACTCTGCGAGCCCGAGGCCCTGCACCATCTGGTCTGCCGTCAGCCACCCATAATCGTTGACGGCGACGTTGGAGATGTAGCTCAGGACCGCGTAGGCCCCGCCGAAGGTTACGAAAGCGGCCCCCGTAAAGAACAGGGCTTCCCGCACGAGCACGTCCTCCCCACCGCGCCAGAGCCACAACGCCCCAACCGGCACCGCCCACAACACGAGGAAGATGCCCACCAGCCTCAGGTTGCGCAGCATCGAAGGCCGCGCAGAGGGGCCCGCCCGGTCCACGGCCGACTCCTCCTCCGCCCCTCCGTGCCCCCCGCCACGGAACGCCTGAGGCACGAAGCGTTGCAGGACCACCCCGCCGACGGCGGCGGCGACCACCACCAGCGGGAACGGAACGGAGAGGAAGTACAGCGCGACGAATGCAGCCACCGCGAAGGCCCACAGCGCCGCGTGGCCCAGCGCCCGCTTCCCTATACGCATCACGGCCTCGACCACTATGGCAATGACGACCGGCTGCACGCCGTAGAGGAGGCCCCTGACCGCCGGCACGTCCGAGTGCGCCACCGCGAGCCACGAGAGGAGCAACAGGACGAAGATGGAAGGGATCACGAAAAACGAACCCGCCACGATCCCGCCCAACGTCCCGTGCAGCCTCCACCCGATGTAGGTCGCCACCTGCTGGGCCTCGGGGCCGGGAAGGAGCATGCAGAAGTTAAGCGTCCTCAAGTACTGTCCCTCGGAGACCCACCGCTTCTCGTCCACCAGCTCGCGGTGCATGATCGCGATCTGGCCCGCAGGCCCCCCGAAGTTGATGAACCCGAGCTTCACCCAGAACCGGAAGGCCTCCCAGAACCCAACCGACTTGGTCCTCTCCTCATCCACCAATCTAATCTCCATAAGTTGAGTGAAGAACGCATGCAGAGTAACCACGGTTACGACGAAAGTCAAGGCACTTATACCCTCGACGGCAGTACCCCGGATCGGGGGTAAGTAATGCCCCCGAATAAAGAGCAGCGGGAACGGCTAGGGGAGTGGCTCGAACTCGCGGATGACATTCGCTACGGACGCCGCGATCTCGTCGATGGTCGGCACCAGCGAAACCCAACTACCGGGGGTATCGGGCAAGGTTATGAACGGGGTAGCTTCGCCTGCCACCTCCACATCGTGCTTGTGGATAGGGGGAGTGGTGGTACCCCGTGCGAGTATTGCGCCGCTTTCCAGAGGCGTCCCGATGCCAGCGGTGAACTCGACGTTAAGGAGGGCTCCCTCGAAAGCCTCGCTGTAAATCAGCATGTCGCCGTTGGCGCAAAGCACGGGGCTGATGGCTCGGTGTTTGTCGACATTGGAAAGTTCCCGCAACTGGACGAAAGGGTGAAGCCGACCCCCGTACCATCCGTGGTACGGCTGGTGCCGCTCAATGATTGCCCGATGCGCGGGGGCGATTTCGTTGAGATTGTTACTTTTCCGGAACAACTCGGGCGTGTCGGTGATGGGAAACTGAACACGCGTGGGCTTCTTGGGTGTGTCCCCGTTGCATTCGTGGAGGGCAAGTTGCCAGACCATGTGGTCCAAAGCGCCTCGCAAATTGTGGACGAAGTCCCCGAGGATCATTGCCCAACGCATGATGTGCCTGTCCGGCATGGTGTTAATCCGGAACAGGTGGTAGCCGCTTTTCGGATCGTACTCGGCCCTAAGACCTATCTCGTTGCCTTCGACCGAGAAAAAATCGATGGGTTCGCGATCAAGGGCATCGCGGTACGGTTTTGCCCATTCGATCTTGGCCCAGCTGCTGCGAAAATCGGGCGTGTAGGTCATGGCTGATAGAACGGGGGGACTTTGGCAGGCAGGCGCGACCTCGTCTTCACTCGTCCGTTTTGTTGTTGTAGCGGAACACGTCCTCGTCCAGGTACGGCCGAGAATGCTTTGTCGAGACTCCGAGGCGAACGCCGATTGCGCCGCGCTCCATGTGCGACCGGAAGCATTGGCCGGCTAGTGGTGCACCCAGGCTTCGGGGTCGCTGGTGAGCTCCATGATGGAGGGAGAAAGCTCCCCGTTCACGAGGTCGGCCAGGGTGACGGATTCGAGGACGGTCCTCATGCTGGCGCGGACGGCGATCCAGACCTCCTGCAGGTGTTCGGCCGCACCTGTGTACTCGACCGCTTCGGGCCACTCGCCCCGGACGTTTGCGAGGGGTCCCTCGACGGCGCGGATGATGCCTGCGAGCCAGATCTCATCGGGCGGCAGCGCGAGCCAGTAGCCGCCGGAAGCCCCGCGCTGGGTGCGCACGAGGCCGGCGCGCTTCAAGTCGTGGAGGATGTTCTCCATGAACTTCTTCGGGATGCCCTGGGCGTCGGAGATCCTCTCCCCCTTGAGTGGCCCGGATCCTTCAGAGGCGGCCTTCGCCAGCTCGGCGGCGGCCCTGAGCGCGTAGTCCGTCTTGGCCGAGACCTGCAAGCTAGACCACGCTCCTCGTCGTCAGGCTCCTAATTTCCGGCCTGCCCCTGGTCCTCTTCTTCTTCCTTGCCGCCGCTGCCCGGCACGTAGACGAACCAGTAGGACCCGATCAGTATCCCGAGAAAGAGCACCAATGCTCCAACGAACTGTAGGTACTCCGTCGCCATCCAGCCTCCTAGTCTTCCTCCGACGCCTCCAGACTCAATTACTCAATTCTACGACAGCCGGCACGCCTGCGCCGAAGGTCCCCGATACGCCGCCGTGACGATGCTGTCGGCCTTTGGCCCGGCACGCGGGCCGTGACTCACCTACACGAGCATATTCCCGAGGCCACGGCTGCTTCCCCTAAGGTCGGCTAAAAAAATTTCAAGCATGAGCCACCTGACCCCAGAAATGGGCCACATGACCAATAGGCAAGCTCCCTCGCTGCACCGATACTTGGGGTGCTAGCGGCACGGGGCGGGGGCACTCCTCCCCCCACCCCATCCAGGAGAAGGAGCAGCACATGTTGAGGAGCGCGGCAAGTAAGGTGGCTTGGGTAGGCAGAACCGCCTCTATGGTGTTTGGGCTTGCGCTGGTGATGGCGTTGCTCTTCGGGGTGGCCTCCACGGCCTTGGCGGGCAACCTCGACCCCTTGCGGATCGGCAGCCTCAAGAACGTGGCCACCAAGGTGACGGGCCTGATCGGAAAGGTGGCCACCGGCGAGGCGCTGGTGGTCAAGAACCCCTCTGGGGGGAGCGCGCTGGGGCTTAGCGTGGGCGACCCGCTGGCCGACCCTGCTACCAAGACGGTCGCCCCGATGAAGGTGGACTCCCAGGTCATGGTGGACAACCTCAACGCCGAGCAGCTAGACGGCCAAAAGGCGAGCGAGTTGGCGGAGCCGCGGGGCTACGCCCACGTAAAACCCGAAGGCGACATCGACACCTCCTACCCCCGCAAGGGTGTCAACGACATCATCATCCCCCCGGACGAAACCAGCCTGTACTGTTTCGACCTGACCTTTACGCCCAAGACCGCCGTGGGATCGCCCCACCCCTTCAACAGCGCGGTGGTCGGGACGGCGCGCCGGATTTAGATCCAAACCCCGGCAACGACGTCGTCTCCCAGGAATGCCCAACCGGTTATAAGGACGCGGCGGTGAAGACCTACGGATCGAGCACCGGGACGGCCGCCGCGATCAACTTCCAGATCGTGTTCGAGTAACGCGACCGGCGAGCTCCTGCTTTCGGCCGGGGTCCTACGCTCGGGGCTCCGGCCTTTTATTCACCCGAGTGCGCGGAAATGGGGTTCTCGGAAATTCTGGGCGAAAAAAGTCCCAGCCTAAACGATCGGGGAGAAGGCAGGTGTGGGTAGAGAAGATTACAGCTGGGTCCAGGGCGGCAAGCTGAGGACCGGGATGTTGGTGTTGGACGTTCGTGGCAACGCCAGGGACGGCTCCGTCCCCGAGGGCGTTGGCGTGGTCGAGGAGATCACGGACATCACGCCTGCTGCCGACTCGGGCGGCAAGGAGTACGTCAAGCTGCACCTCAAAGAGGCGAAGAGGGGCGCGGAGAGGACCAGGTTCGCCTGCAAGACCAAGATGTTCGAAGCCAAGGCCTGAGAACCGTACACTCAGAGCGCCTTCTAAGGGCCAGGGCACAGAAGCTCCGGCCCTTCTTCTTGCCCGTATGCACCCCAGTGCGTGTGGCCATCTCGGAACTTCGCGCTGAGGGGGTTCTCGGAAGTACGCTTTCTGTTACAATATGTTACTTGAGTTACTAAATTGGCTCGACTTCCATTGGGGCTTGCCCGCGGAACCGAGACGAGAGGCAAGGAGTGACGGGCTGCAGCTGCTTCGGGCCATCGACGCGACCCAAGCCCACGGCAGATGATTGCTATCGGGGTGGAGGCTAAACGTTTGCATCCTGCGCCTCAAGAGAGAAGCGTGTGTAGAGAGGTGTTGGCAATTTGACAAACAGGTCCACGGGAGGTTCAGGAGCAAACAACCCGATCTCTGTATTCTCGGGGTCGCTGCTGCTTCTCGGTCTGTTCGTCAGTGTACCGGTTTGGTACGTATCCGGCACTGACTTTTCAAAGGTATTGGCCGTGTCGCTCGCTCTAGCAACGTTGCTAGCGATGCAGGCG
>JALZNL010000615.1 GCA_030857715.1 Actinomycetota bacterium
CGGCGTGGCTGAGGGCTGGGCGGAACATGCCGGTGCCCGCCACCACGGGGCGCACGGCGGGGCCGCGGCGCGGATGCTGGACGTCCCCGAAGCGGATTTTCTCGACTTCAGCCAGAACATCAACCCGCTCGGCGCGCCCCCAATGGCCCTGGAGGCGGCCCGGCGGGCGCTGGAGGAGGACACCGGCCGGTACCCGGACCTTTCGTACCACGGCCTGCGCGAGGCCCTCGGCGCCTACGTAGGGGTGAGGCCGGAGAGGATCGTGCCGACAAACGGTGGTGCGGAGGCCCTCTTCCTCGCCGCCCGCGCCGCCGGGGAGCGTGGGGCCGCCGTGATCCTGGAGCCAACCTTCAGCGAGTACGCGCCCGCCGCGGAGGCCGCGGGGCTGCTGCCGGTGCGCCGCGTGGTCCGCCGCCCGGAGGACGGCTTCGCACTCGACCCGGAGGCGTTCACGGACCTGGACGGGGCGGCGGTCGTCTTTCTCTGCAACCCGAACAACCCGACCGGCGAGGTGCTCGGACGCCGGATGGTGATGGAGATCTCCGCCCGCGTCCGGGACGCCGGGGCCGTGCTCGTCGTGGACGAGGCGTTCGTGGACTTCGTGCCCGACGCCAGCGTGGCCGACGCCGTGGACGCCCACCTCTTCGTCGCGAGGTCTTTTACCAAGTTCTTCGCCATACCGGGGCTGCGGCTGGGGTGCCTGATCTGCCCGGACGCGGCCAGGGTACAGGCGCTGCAGCCTTCCTGGCCGGTGAACGCGGTCGCCGCCGCCGCCGGAACCGCCGCCGCCCGCGACACGGGTTTCGCTGAGAGGTCCGTCCGGGAGGTGGCGCGGCTTCGGGACGCGCTGTCCACGGACCTCGCCGCGCTGCCGGGCCTCACGGTCTTTGCCGGCTCGGCCAACTTCCTGCTCGTCGAGGGACCAGAGGGCCTGACGGAGCGGCTGGCGCGTCGGGGGGTCCTAGTCCGAGGCTGCGCGCCGTTTGTGGGCCTGGGGCCGGCCTTCTTCCGGGTCGCCGTGCGCGGTGAGGACGAGAACGGGGCGCTGGTGGAGGCCGTCAGGGGGGCGTTGTAGGCGTCAGGGCGCTCATCCTCGGCGGCGCGCGGAGCGGCAAGAGCCTCCACGCCGAGCGCATGGCCGGCGCCCTGGGCGGGCGCGTACTCTACGTGGCCACGGCGCTGCCGAACGACGACCCGGAACTGCAGCGACGGGTGCGCCTTCACCGGGAGCGGCGGCCGGCCGCGTGGGGCACGGTGGAGGCGGGCGACCTCGCCCGGTTGCCTGAGGAAGCGGGGCGTTGGGACGCCGTGCTCCTCGATTCGTTGACGCTGTGGGTCTCGGCGCGGCTCCATGCCGTCGGAGAAGACGAGACGCTGGCGGCCTTCGGGAGGTTCCTGGAGGAGATCTCGACGCTCCCGACGCCGTTCGTGCTGGTGAGCGACGAGGTCGGGCTCGGTGTCGTGCCGGAGAGCGCAGAAGGTCGGGCCTTCAGGGACGCTTTGGGCACCGCGAACCAGCGGGCCGCGGCGGCGGCCGGGGAGGTCTACCTCTGTGTTGCCGGGATCGGGGTCAGGATCAAGTAATTGCGCGCCCTGCTCTCCTTCTTCACCGTCCTCCCCGTGCGGGCCGCCTCCCTGGACGATGCGGCCCGCACTGGCTACCTGCTCCCGCTTGTCGGCCTCTTCACAGGTTTGTTCGGCGCGCTACTGGTCCTGCTCGCGTTTCCCCTTCCGTCCTCCTTAGCCGCCGTGCTGGCGCTCGGGGGTGTGCTCCTCGCCGCTGGCTTCCATCACGCTGACGGCGTCCTCGACGTCGGGGACGCCCTCATGGTCCGCGGGGACCCGGCGCGCCGCCGCGCGGTCCTCAAGGACACCAGGGTCGGAATCGGCGGCCTCGGGGCCCTCTTCCTGGTCTACGCGCCCGCTGCGACGGCGCTCGCCGCCCTAGCGGAGGCTTCTCCCTTGCGCGCCGCCTCGACGCTCCTCGCCGCCGAGATCGCCGCCCGCTCGACGATGCTCCTCATGCTCACCTTCGGCCGCCCCGCCGAAGCGGGTTCCTCGTCCGCTCCATTCGTCGCGGCGCTCTCTGGTCCGCGCCGGAGCCTCGGCATCGCGATAGCGATCCTCGCCCCGCTCCCCTTTCTGTTGCCGGCCGGCATTGTCGGCGTGCCCGCCGCGCTCTGCGCCCCGCTGGCCGCGCTCCTCGGCCTCACGGTCTCCCGCCGCGCCTTCGGCGGCATAGGCGGCGACTCGATAGGGGCAACAGGAGAGCTTTCACGAACGGCCCTGCTGGTACTAGTATCCGCGACCGCGTAGGGCCCCGACT
>JALZNL010000616.1 GCA_030857715.1 Actinomycetota bacterium
CCTCAGAGCGTTCTCGAGCTCCAGGCGCCCCGAAGCCCGCTCGTGCATGGCCGTGTCGAACACAGAGAACCGGCCCGGGTCCTCCTCCTTGGCCCGGTACATGGCCGTGTCGGCGTCCCTGAGGAGGTCCTCCGGCTCTTTGGTCCGGGCGTCGCCCAGGGCTATGCCGATGCTGGCGCGGGCGTAGAGCTCCCTGCCCTCTAGCCCGAACGGGTCGCCGAACCCCTCGGAGATCCGCTCCGCGACCCGCGTGGCCTCGTCGGGCCCGCCGACGTCCTCCAGGAGCACGACGAACTCGTCGCCCCCGAAGCGGGCCAGGGTGTCTTCCGGCCGCAGCAGGCCCCCGAGGCGCTCGGTCACCGCCACGAGCATCAGGTCGCCCGCCCCGTGGCCCAACGAGTCGTTTATGCCCTTGAAGTTGTCGAGGTCCATGAAGAGGACAGCCACCCGGCGACCCTCCCGCCGCCTGTTTCGCCCCAGGGCGTGCCGGAGGCGGTCCATGAAGAGGCGGCGGTTGGGCAGGCCGGTTAGCGGGTCGTGCAGGGCCAGGTGCGCCGTCGCCTCCTCGGCGAGCCTGCGCTCGGTGATGTTCTCGTGGGCGACCACCGCCCCCGCCGCGACGACGCCCGCGAGGAAGCGGGTCGCCCGCGCGACGAACCAGCGCTTCTCGGTGGGGGAGTGGCACGGGTACTCCATGGCGAACTCCTCTACGCGGCCGTCGAGCACCGAGCGCAGGCCGTCGGCGAAGGCCGCGGCCTCCTCCGACCCGGCCCTCCTCGCCGAGTCGCAGACGTCCAGGTAGTTGGCCCCTTCGGAGACCTCTTGTTGCGGGGTCCCGTTGGCCCGGGCGAACCTCCTCCACGCCTCGTTGGTCATGAAGATCTCGCCCGAGGCGTCCACGAGAGCGATGTGGGCCGAGAGGCTGTCGAGGGTGGCGCGCACTATCCGGTCGGCTTCGCCCAAGGCGCCTCCCCACCCTCCTGCTCCTCGCCGGACCCCTTAGACACCGTTGTAGGCGATACGGCCCGAAAGATGTAACAGGGGTCACCAATTTCGGAGAACCCTCCTTCCACGCACTCCGGTGGATAGAGGACGGGAAGCCGGGAATATCCGTGGGCCTGGGCCGGCCCCATCACCTATCCGCCCTGGCCTCCTTGGTGGCTAGGTCCGCCTCTGCCTGGGCCAACCTCGCCTTTGCCTCTTCCAGCAGCCCCGACCACTTGCGCGTCAGCGCCTCGTCGCCCGAGGCGAGCGCGTCGCGCAGGTTGCGGTCGCAGGTGAGGGCCCACATGCTTCTCCCTTCGTGGAACCCCCGGGCGAGGCCGGCCTCGGCGTGCTCCCTGCACAGGCGCACCCCGCCGTACAGCGGGCCAGCGGGCCGTTGGCAAGAGTCCTTGGCGCAAGCCAAGGGCGCCCCCCCGTCCCCGCCTAGGCGGGGCTCGTCGCCTTCCGTGGGCGGCCTCCTCCTGCGGGTGGCCTCGCGACCTTCCGCGAGCTTCGGGCGAGCGGCTTGCTTCCCCAGCTCGGCGGCCGCGCGGCGCTCCTCGCAGGCATAGCACACGGGACCGGGGTTGCCCCGCGAGAGCTTGGCGGGTCCTCCCAGTGCGACGTAGGAGGCGCATCGCTCCCCGGCGGAGCATCGTCGGGACGTGCTTTTGAGTTTTTGTGCCATGCTGCGAACCCTAGTGCCATCGCGACGAGGGCGCATCTCCCGGTTGGCCACTTTTCGGAACTCTATTTGCGAACTTTGGAGAACCCCCTCAGAGCGAAGTTCGCAGAATGCACCTTCTACGAGGTTGGGTGAATAAGCCTTTCGGTCTACGGGAATAACGTTCGAAGACAGGCCCACTGTCCCATGCACCGCATCGCCGCGCTTGCTACGATAGGTTGTTTTCTGCGAGCCGGGAAGGGGCGATGGCGCAGTACCTCGTGACGATGGACCTGCCCGAGGCCGAACCCGACGGGCCGCTGCCCTCCATCGAGGGGCTTGTCGGCACGATACGAAAGACGATCCTCCCCTCCCTGGAAGCCCTGAGCGCCTTGAAGGCGCAAGGCAGGGTGCTCGCCGGGGGGTACCCAAGCGGCCAACGGAGCATCATGCTCATCGTGGAGGCGGACTCCGAAGAGCGGGTGCTGGGGATGCTCGAGCGGGTGCCCTGCTGGGACGCGTCGGCCACGGAGGTGGTCCGGCTCCACGCCCTGGAGGAGCTCCCCGGCGAGCCCTCTGGCGATCACCCCGCGGGTAGCGGCGTCGCGTCGCTCGACCGCGCCCGCGAGGAGCGGGGTCGAGCGGACCGGGAGGGCAAACGCAGCAAGACCGGAAC
>JALZNL010000617.1 GCA_030857715.1 Actinomycetota bacterium
TCACCGTCCTGGCCGACTCGGGGGAGACCGGCGGGCAGTTCGGCCTGATAGAGAGCCTCTCGCCCAAGGGCGTCGAGCCGCCGCGCCACGTTCACAGCCGGGAAGACGAGACGTTCTACTTGCTGGAAGGTGAGATCACGTTCTACATCGGCGATGAGACCTACGAGGCCACCCCCGGTATGTTCGTCAGCGCACCGCGTGGCGTCCCTCACTCCTACACCTTCGAGACCGAGGAGATCCGCATGCTCGTCCTCGTCGCGCCCGGCGGCTTCGAGGAGTTCTTCCGGCCCCCGCAGTCCAGCGAGCCGGCGCGGGCGCTCGAGGTCCCGCCTCCTGCCGAAGGCCCTCCGGACGTGCCGGCACTCGTCGCCGCGCTGGAGCACTACGGCGTGGAGGTCGTCGGTCCTCCCGGACCGCCGGTGCCAGGGTAGCCCAACCCGAACTTCCTAGAACCCCCTCAGCGCGAAGTTCGCAGAACACTTCAGCTTGTTGAAATACGCTCTGTAGAGCGGAGACCGGAGTATGGGTAGCATGAACCTCCTTCGTAAGAGCCACAGGAGGCCGTGCCATGATGGGCATCAAAGACCGCCAGTTTGTTCCGTTACCTCACCTCTCCCTCGAAGAACTCGTTCCCAACGATCACTTGTATCGTCGACTGGAGAAGGCTCTCGACCTCTCGTTCGTCAGGGACTTGGCGAGACCGCTCTACGCCAAGGGCGGTCGTCCATCCGTGGACCCGGTCGTCTTCTTCAAGCTGCAACTGGTGATGTTCTTCGAGGATCTGAGGAGCGAGAGGCAGCTCATGAGGGTGGTCGCTGATCGCCTCTCCTTGAGATGGTACCTCGGCTACGACCTCTCCGAGCCGCTGCCCGACCACTCCTCCCTCACTCGGATCAGGGAACGCTTCGGTGTAGCGGTCTTCCGCCGCTTCTTCGAGCGGATCGTAGAGATGTGTTTCGAGGCCGGGCTCGTGCGGGGTGAAGAACTGTTCTTCGACGCCACCAAGGTCGAGGCCAACGCCTCGCTGGACTCGGCAAGGTCGCGCTCGCTCGTGGAGTACCGGCTCGGGGAGCATCTGGTGGGTATGTTCCCCGAGGACACGTCCCTCGCCCCGGACGTGGGCATTGCTGCGACCGACGTCGAGGTGGGGCCCGCGGGAGAGGAGGAGCGTCGGGAGCTTGCGCGCACAAACGTGGGCCGTCACCGCTGGATCGCCGAGAACGGGCGTCAGGAGCGTGGAGTGGTCAGGTGGGGCTACAAGCGGATGGCGGACCTCAGGGTGAGCACCACCGACCCCGACGCCTCGCCGATGCACCAGAAGAAGAAGGGCGGCAGTAGTAGGCTCGGCTACCAGACGCACTACGTGGTCGACGGGGGCAAGGCGCGGGTGATCCTGGACGTCCTGGTGAGCGGTGCGGAGGTCACCGAGAACCTCCCCATGCTGGAGTTGCTCTTCAGGAGCCGCTTCCGCTGGCGGCTGCGCCCTCGCTCGGTCACGGGGGACGCGGCCTACGGCACGCAAGAGAACCTGGTGGCCATAGAAAAGGCGGGCATCCGCGCCTACACCGCGCTGCCCGAGCAGGGCAAACGCACCTCCCTGTTCACCAAGGACGCCTTCGTCTACGACGCCGAAAAGGACGTGTACACCTGTCCCGCCGGCGAGACCTTGCGTCGCCAGGGCCACGACCGCAGGGGAGGGTACGTGAGGTACGCTGCGAGGTCGTCCGTCTGCAACGACTGTCCACTCAAGAGCAAGTGCACGAAAAGTCCGAAGGGGCGCTGGCTGAGTCGCAGCCTCCAAGAGGAGTACCTCCAAAGGGTGCGAGCGTACCGCGACACCGAGCCGTACCGCAAGGCCCTACGCAAACGCGCCGTGTGGGTCGAGCCGCTCTTTGGGGAGGCCAAGGAGTGGCACGGTTTGAGGAGGTTCAGGCTCAGGAGGCTGGAGAGGGTGAACGCCGAGGCCCTGATCGTGGCCTCGGGACAGAACATAAAGCGTCTACTAACGTTCGGGAGCCGCGGACCGAGAAGACCGGCGCAGGTGGCTGCTCTGTGCTCCCCGCAACGGCCATCGCACCGCCTCGACCTTCGGGAGTTCAGGGTTGGCCGTCGAACGTATGCACGGTGCCCACCGCCTTTCTCAACAAGCTGACCCCTTCCACGCACTCCGGTGAATAGGGGCGACTATGCCTGATTCTCTCGGACGTAGCTGCGGGTCAACCCTCCGGCCCTGCGCCCGCGGGAGTTTGCTCCCGCGCAGCATACCGAAACAACAACGCCGATCCGACAAACAGCGAGACGAAGAACCCATTCAACCCCAAGA
>JALZNL010000618.1 GCA_030857715.1 Actinomycetota bacterium
GGTACTCGGTGGGCTCTTCTTCGTGCTCGGGCGACTCGGGCTGGACCGGCTGCCCGGGGACCTGGTTCTCAGGCGGGGCAACTTCTCGGTCTACTTCCCGATAGGGCTCATGGTCATGCTCTCCATCGTCGGCACCATCGTCTTGAACGTCCTCCTGCGCCGCTAGTTTGCTCACCTCCGACCTCGACTATGCGCTGCCTGAGGCTCTGATCGCCCAGCACCCGGCCGAACCCCGCGACGCCTCCCGCCTGATGGTCCTCAACGCGGCCCGCGGGACTATCGAGCACCACACTTTCCGCGAACTTCCCCTCTTCCTGCGCCCTGGCGACGCCCTCGTCCTGAACGAGACGAAGGTCCTGCCCGCGCGCCTGAAGGTCCGCAAACCGACCGGAGGCGAGGTCGAGCTGCTCTTTCTCCGCGACCTCGGCCCGGACCGGGGCGACGCATGGGAGGTCCTGGCTCGCCCGGCCAGACGCCTCAAACCCGGCCTTCGGCTCCTGGCCGGCGACGCGAAACTAGACCTCGTGGAGAACCTCGGCGATGGGCGCTGGTCCGTCTCTGCCCCGGACGTGCCCGGCCTTCTCGAGAAGCACGGCAAGATGCCCCTGCCGCCCTACATCGAGGCGACACCGGAGGCGGAGGCGCGCTACCAGACCGTGTACGCGAGGGAGCCGGGGTCCGCCGCCGCCCCGACAGCGGGCTTCCACTTTACCGACGACGTGCTGGACGGTGCGCGACGGGCGGGGGCCGGTATCGCGCGGGTGACGCTGCACGTCGGGACGGGGACCTTCCTACCGGTGAGGACAGAGAAGCTGGAGGACCACCAGATGCACGCCGAGCGCTACAGCGTACCGGTCGAGGCTACCCTCGCCGTGAAGGACGCGGAGCGGGTGGTCGCCGCCGGGACCACGGTCGCCCGGACGCTTGAGACCTGGGCCGTTACGGGCGAGAGGTCCGGGGATTCGCGGTTGTTCGTCTATCCCGGCTACCGGTGGCGCGTCGTGGACGCCCTGTTGACCAACTTCCATCTGCCCCGGTCCACGCTACTGGCGATGGTGATGAGCTTCGGGGGGCGGGATCTCGTCCGTGAGGCATACCGGGCCGCCGTCGAGGAACGGTATCGTTTCTACTCCTTCGGCGACGCCATGCTGATCCTGAACGGCGGGAGGACCCTGTAGGCGTCCCGGTCTCCATAGAGGTGACCGCCACTGACGGGGAGGCGCGGGCGGGCGTTCTCCACACCCCGCACGGCCCGGCCCAGACGCCGGCGTTCATGCCGGTCGGCACCAAGGGCACGGTCAAGGGCCTCACCCCGCAAGACCTGCGCGGCGCCGGGGCGGGCGTCGTGCTCGGCAACACCTACCACCTCTACCTGCGTCCCGGAACGGATATCATACGGGAGGCGGGGGGGCTTCACGGTTTCAGCGGCTGGGTTGGGCCGATGCTCACCGATTCCGGGGGCTTCCAGGTCTTCTCGCTGGCAAAGACGCGCAAGATCTCCGAGAACGGCGTCCGGTTCGCCTCCGTCTACGACGGTTCCCTCCACGAGTTCACGCCCGAGCTCACGACGAAAGTCCAGGAGGACCTCGGCGCTGACATCGCCATGGTCCTCGACGAGTGTCCGCCGGCCAACGCCGGGCGCGAATACCACGTCGAGTCGTTGCGCCGGACGGCGCGGTGGGCGGAGAGGTGCAAGGAGGCGCATGCCCGCGAGGACCAGGCGCTCTTCGGGATCGTGCAGGGCGGTCTCCACAAGGACCTGCGCGCGGAGAGCCTGGAACGCACGGCTGAAATAGGCTTCCCCGGCTACGCGGTTGGGGGGCTCTCCGTCGGGGAGTCGAGGGAGGAGATGCTGGAGACGCTCGCCGCGACGGCGAGCCTGATGCCCGAAGACCGGCCGAGGTACTTCATGGGCATCGGGGATCCCGTCGGCATCCTCCAGGTCATCGCCCTCGGTGTGGACATGTTCGACTGCGTGCTGCCGACCCGTCTGGCCCGCCACGGCGCAGCACTTACCCCGGACGGCCGCCTCAACCTGAAGAACGCCCGATTCCGGCGGGACTTCGGCCCGTTGGACCCGGAGTGCTCCTGCGAGACCTGCACGGGCTACAGCCGGGCCTACCTCTCGCACCTCGTCCGCGAAGACGAGCTTCTCGGCCACCGCCTCCTCACCCTCCACAACGTGCATTTCACGGTCGCCCTGTGCCGGAGATCCCGGGCCGAGATCTCCGCCGGCGGGTTCGCGGGCTGGTCCGCGGCCTGGATCTCCCGGTACGAAGGGAAAAGGTGAAGCCGCCGGGTCGGGCCTGGTC
>JALZNL010000619.1 GCA_030857715.1 Actinomycetota bacterium
GAGATCGGAACGGAGGTATAGAGCATGGGCGCGGTAGACGAACGAGCATATCCGATGCGGACCTTCGAGTGAGGCGTCATTTCAAAGAGCTTCCGGCGAATGACGCACCTTACCTGGCGCGCTCGTAGGTTCCACGATACGCGGTCGGCCCAATGCTCCGGGTAAGCACCAAGTCCAAACTCTCGTGCCCCGGAGTTTTCGTGCTTCCCGTCTTCTCGGCCTGCGTCTCGTGGGATCGCCGTCTGCGGCCGACACCAGTTTGCACTAGAACGTTTTTCAGAGCGGATGCGCCTGTGGCGTCCCGTAGCCGCAGTGTCCGAAGAAGCCGCAGGCGTCCTCTTCGCTGATCGCCCCGAACGCCCGGCGTGGGGCCTCGAACAGACCCTCCAACGTCCCGGCTTTGGCCTTCCTGAGAGAGGGCGTTATCTTCGAGAACGCTTCCTACGGGATTGAAGTCTGGCGAGTGGAAGGGCGAGAACAAGACGCTGGCCGCCCGTTCCTCGATCAGCTCTCTTACCCTGGCGCTCTTGCGCGCGGAGAGGTTGTCCATCATCACGATCCGCCCGCGCCTCAAAGCCGGGACGGCGGTTTTTGGAGGTAGAGTTCGGAGGACTCGCCATCCACCGAACCTTCGCTGCTCAAATAGGGGACATAGCCAAGATCTGGGTTCTGTCGCGCTCGCGATACCGCTGCCGAATTCGACGGTGAGCGAGATACGGTCTCGTCGGCAACCATCTGAACCCAAACTCGGCCCAGAAAGTCGATATAGAGGCGCAGAATCAGCAGCACGCGGCCACGCTCTATGGGCCGTACCGAGTTCGCCAGCAGTATCGGATTCTCGGAAGAAGCGCTTGACCGGGGCAATCAGATGACGAATACTGCGTGAAGGAGGCGAGAGAACTTGAGGGAAGGAGGACGTTTCTTGACCATCGAGGTACGTGAGCCTTCTCCGCTTCCGGCTTGCATTCCCCCATGCTACGTGCGGCTCGCCGCTAGAGAGCTAAAGGGGACGGGCGTGAAGGTGGCGACGGTAGTGTCCTTTCCTTTCGGGAACGACACTACGGCGGTGAAGGTTGCCGCGGTGGGGATGCGATCGGGGGCGGCGCCTCCGAACTGGACGTGGTCATGAATATCTCGAAGTTCCTTTCCGGGGAGTCCTCCTACGTGACCGAGGAGATAGCCAGCCTCACCCAGGAGGCCGGGGCTGTCGCCGGGGATCAAGGTCTCGGGGACGTGGGCTTGAAGGTCATAATAGAGACCGCGTACCTCACCGACGAGATGAAGCGGCTCGCAGTCCGGATCGTAGCCGAAAGTGGCGCGGATTTCGTGAAGACCTCGACCGGCTTCGGGCCCGGTGGGGCGACCGTGGAAGACGTGGCGCTGTTGCACGAGGAGGCGCCCGAAGGGCTCCCGGTAAAGGCGTCGGGCGGGATCCGGACCCTCGAGGACGCTCTCGCCATGCTCGACGCCGGGGCCTCGCGGCTGGGGGCGAGCAGCGGTGTGGCGATCATGAAGGAGGCCAAGGACGGCGATGTATAGGAGTAGGAAGATCGTACTCCGCTCCAGGCGCTAGGGGGGTTGTCAACTCTTCTAGCGTACTGTGAGTAGAGGAACACACAAAGGAGAAAAGCCCGGAGGAGCTTCGGCTTCTGGCGGTTTTGGGACCTGCGGGAGCCACGGCGTTCGGGCACACGATCGGAGGCAACGATGGCAGAGGGTCAGTACCTGATGGGTATCGACGGCGGAACGGAGAGCGTGCGGGTCGGGATCTTCGACGGGGAGGGTACGCCTATCGCCTTCGCCGGCGAGGCATACGCGTTGAAGCACCCGCGCCCCGGGTGGGCCGAGCAGGACCCCGACGAGTGGTGGTCGTGCCTGGTCGCCGCGACCAGGAAAGTGATGGACGAGAGCGGCGTCTCTCCTGAAGAGATCGCGGGCATCTCCATCGACACCACCGCCTCCACGGTGCTGGCGATGGACGAGAAGGACCGGCACATGCGTCAGGCCATTCTGTGGATGGACGTGCGCGCCTCCGACCAGGCGAGCAGGATCCAGGCGACCAGCCACCCGGCGCTCAAGTACAACGGATATGGTGGCGTCTCAGCCGAGTGGCTGCCCTCCAAGGCGTTGTGGCTCAAGGACAACGAGCCGGATACGTATACGAACGCCAGACGCATCTGCGAGTACCAGGACTGGATGACCCACAAGCTAACCGGCGAGTGGACGGCGTCGATCAACCACGCCAGCGCCAAGTGGTACCACGACCGGGACGCGGGAGGTTTCCCCGAAAGCTTGTACGAGGCCGTGGGC
>JALZNL010000620.1 GCA_030857715.1 Actinomycetota bacterium
TGGTAAGAGCCGGAGCCGAGTTCAGAAACGGGGAACTGGTTGAGGGAACCGAAGCGAAGGTAGCCGCGTGACCGGAGAAGCCGATCCACAACTCTTGACGATACCTCCGGTCCTGTCCTTGCACCTGCTCCAGAGCTGTCTCGTGTACGTGAACACCCTGATGATCCAACGGGTGCTCGCCGACTCTGACTGGTCATCCCGGATGACGTCCCAGGACCTCTCCGCGCTCACACCCCTGATCTTCCACCACTTAAATCCCTACGGCACCTTCGAGCTCGATATGGACGAGCGCATCCCCATCGAAATCGAGGTCGCCTAACGCCCCGGAAACCGGTCGGTTCACCTTGCATTTCTAGCGTCGGATAAGGTAACGTTACCCGACACCAGAGGCGGCTTTCTGCTAGCATGGGCATACCAATGACACACCAACCTACCGCACCGTTCGGCGTGCCGCTCGGCCGGTGAGAGGAGGACGACGAAGATGGAGATGGAGGAGATAGTCTCGCGCAACCCGCGCGTCTTGAACGGGGACCTCGTGTTCGCAGGGACGCGGGTGCCGGTGAAGAACCTCGTGGACTACCTGGCCGCCGGCGACACCCTGGAGGAGTTCCTCGACGACTTCCCAGGCGTCAGCCGGGGTCAGGCCGAAGGCTACCTCAGGACCACGATGGAGTTCGCCGGGGAGAAGCTGGCCGCGGGGGCCGGCACTGGCACGGGCCCGAGCTAGGGGTTCCGTGCGGATCCTTCTCGACGAGATGATGCCCCGCAAGCTCAAGCGCCTCTTTGCCGGGGACGTCGAGGTCGTCACCGTACAGGAGCGCGGCTGGGACTCGCTGGAGAACGGCGACCTGCTGGAGGCGGCACAGGGCGAGTTCGACGCCCTGCTGACCACGGACAGGGGCATACCCCACCAGCAGGACCTCTCGGGCCTCGGTCTCACGGTCGTCGTCCTCGAGGCTAAGAGCAACCGCCTGGAGCACCTGTCCCCGCTGATCGAAGAGGCGGACGCCGTCCTCCGGCGAGCTTCGCCGGGTGCCGAGGGTTCCCCGGGCGGCGTCTGGCGCGTGACGGGGCCCGGCGAAGCCCGCGAGGACCGGGGGACGAAACGGTGACGACGCCTCCCGAACGGGCCCTGCCGATACCGGCCGAACACGGCGAAAGGTTGCCCGAGACGCTCCGGGAGCTCGAAGAGAAGGCGGGATACTACTTTCGCTCGGCGAGATCGTCGAACACGGTGAAGGCCTACCGCCACGACCTCTCGGACTTCGCGACTTGGTGCAAGGTGGACGCCGGCAGGCTCTCCCCGCTGCCCGCCGCGCCGAAGACGGTCGCCCTCTACATGACCGACCTCGCGGGCCGCGGCATGAAGGCCGCGACCATCCAGCGTCGGCTCGCCGCGATCGCGCAGCTCCACCAGGAGGCAGACCTCGAGGACCCGACGAAGACCAAGGCGGTCAGGAACACCTACCGTGGCATCGTGCGCGAGATCGGCTCCTTCCAGGAGGGCAAGGCCCCGATGCTCACCCCGACCGTGCGTCGCATCCTCCGGGCCTTCGAGCGCGAGAAAGGACCCGCCGCGGTGCGAGACCGGGCGCTCTTGCTCCTCGGTCTCGCCGGCGGCTACCGGGTGGGCGAGCTGGCTTCCCTATATATAGGGGACATCGAGCCGGTCGACGAGGGGGCGATTGTGTTGCTTAGGAGCTCGAAGACCGACCAGGCCGGAGGCGGCTTCTACAAGGGCATCCCCCACGGCGACCACCCCGAGACCTGCCCCGTCTCCCACCTCAGGGCGTGGTTGGAGCTCTTGCCGGCCTCATCCGGCGACGCTCCCCTCTTCCGGGGCGTGGACCGCCACGGCAACGTGAAGGCTCCCCCGATGGCCGCGGATTCCATCTCCCGCGTCGTGAAGAAGAGGGCCAAAAAGGCCGGCCTCGACCCCTCCCGCTACTCCGGTCACTCCCTGCGGGCCGGGTTCGTGACGGCCGCCTCCGAGGGCGGGGCGCACGACAAGGACATCATGCGCCAGACTGCCCACCGTTCGCTGGCGACGCTGCATCGCTACCGGAGAACCGTCGGGCTCTTCAAGAACAACCCCGCTTCCCTCCTGGGCTTGTAGCGCGGTAGACGGGCAACTTACGTTGTAAATACAGTTTGCCCCTCATGACAGCTACGCCGTCACCGGGCCAAGTAGAGCTCTATCAGGCGGTGGCGCCTCACCACCCCGAGCGCCGCCCTTCTCCCCTTGCCGGTGAGGGCCAGCCCCCGGTATGGGGTCCGATCGACCAGCCCCGCCCCCGCGAGTCTCTTGG
>JALZNL010000621.1 GCA_030857715.1 Actinomycetota bacterium
GGCCTATTTGGAGGGCCTCCCCGGCCTCGACGGGGTCGCCGGTCATGCTCATCTCGAGGGCGCGGCCGAGGCCGACGATCCGGGGCAGGAAGAACGAGACTCCGGCATCGGGCATCAGGCCTATCTTGATGAAGGCGACGGAGAACTTCGCGCCTTCGGCGGCCACTCGCAGGTCGCAGGCGAGCGAGATCCCAACTCCCGCACCGTAGACCGGGCCGTGGAGCGAGGCGACGATGGGCTTCTCCATCGAGACCATCCGTTTGACCAGGCGGCTGTAGGTGTTGCGCAGGTACTCCCCGAGGTCCGGAGTGCCTTCGGAGCTTTCGATGATCTGGGCGAGGTCAGCACCGGCGGAGAAACCGCGCCCCTCCCCCCGCAACACGACGCAGCGTACTTCGTCGTCGTCCGCGGCGGCGTCGAGGGCGGCGTACAGCTCCTCGTGCATCGTGGCGTCGAAGGCGTTGAGCTTCTTCGGGCGATTCAGGGCGACGTTGGCGACGCCGTTCGTCTGTTCGAAGAGGATGGTCTCGTACAAGGTCTCGCTCCTCTGTCGCGCGAGATGCCTCCCGCCCTGGCAGTTGCGGGAGGCATCTCGGTTGTGGCCTTCGTGGTGTGGTTACGTGGTTGGCTCCTGCGCGCCAGGAGTAGTTCCTCCGCGTTCGCGCGAGGCTTCATCCGTCTCGTCCATGCTGCGGCCGTAGGTCTCGGCGAGTAGGAACGCGCAGACGCCGGTTATGGCGCAGATCACGGCCATGTAGACGCCGACGGCGAAAGAGGTGCCGGTGACGGCCAGAAGCGCGGTGGCTATGATCGGGGCGAGGGCGCCGCCGAAGACCGAGCCGATCTGGTACCCCATCGAGGCGCCGGAGTAGCGGACCTTCGTGGTGAAGATCTCCGAGTAGAACGCGGCCTGCGGCCCGTACATCATGCTCAGGAAGATCTGCCCAACCACGAGCGCGAGCACCAGCGCCCCTGGGCTCCCGCTGTCCACCAGCGGCCAGAAGGCAAAGAGTCCCCACAGGCCGAGCAGGACCGCGCCGGCCATGTAGGGTATGCGGCGTCCTATCACGTCGGAGAGGGCCGCGAAGCCCGCTATTGCGCAGAGACTGGCCACCGAGGAGATCAGGACGGCCGTAAGCACCGTTGACTGCGGCAGCCCGACCTCTGCTGTTGCGTAGTCGAGGATGTAGGTTATGAGGATGTAGAAGTTGGCGTTGATGGCGATGAACGCCCCGGCGGCGAGCGCTATCTCCTTGGGGTAGGTCCTAAGTACCTCCCACACCGGGGAGCCAGCGGCCTCCTCGGCCTCGCGCCGCTCCTCCTCTGACTGGTGCTGCTCGCGGTACTCCTGCAGCTGCCTGAAGGCCGGCGTGTCCTCCAGCGTGAGCTGGATGTAGAGCCCGAGCCCGATGAGCAGCACGCTCAGGAGGAACGGTATCCGCCAGGCCCACGCGACCAGCGCCCCATCGCCGAGGGTGGCGGCTATGACGAGGAAGATGATGTTGGAGATCAGGACGGCCACCGGCACGCCCATCTGGGCGAAGCTGCCGTAGAAGCCGCGCTTCTCGGCCGGGGCGCTCTCCGTCGCCAGAAGAACCGCGCCGCCCCACTGGCCGCCGATGCAAACGCCCTGCAAGAAGCGCAGCGCGACGAGCAAGATGGGCGCCGCGATGCCGATGATCGCGTAGCCCGGCAGGAGCCCTATGGCCGTCGTGCCTATGCCCATCAGGACCAGGGCCGTAACCAGCGCCCTCTTGCGCCCGTACTTGTCCCCGAAGTGCCCGAAGATGAGCCCGCCCACCGGCCTCCCCACGAAAGCGACGGCGAAGGTCGAGTACGAGAGGATGGTCGCGGCCGTGTCCCCGAAGCCGGGAAAGAAGAGCCCCGGAAAGACGAGCGCCGCCGCCGTCCCGTAGATAAAGAAGTCGTACCACTCGATGCTGGACCCTGCCAGCGCCGTCATCGCCACCTTCAGGATGGATCTCTCCGGCGCCTCCTGGTTTACCGCGCCCGCGTTAGCCATACATGCCTCCCATCACCCCTGTCCCAAACTCTCTTTAGGTTGGCCACGTCCTGCACGCGTACCGCGTATCCCGAACTACACGTGCTCCTTTCCCCAAATAACCTCGGATGCAGCCTAAAGCAGCCCGCAACGCGAGTCAAACGGTGCTACGTGACGCCGCTCGTAGGTTTCAGGCTACAGGTTTCAGGCATCAGGGGTGCGGTAGGCGGCTTGGAGTCCGACATCGCCACCATGGTTGGCATCAGAGAGAGCTACGTGCCCGCGGCATCCTCGCTCTACAGC
>JALZNL010000622.1 GCA_030857715.1 Actinomycetota bacterium
CACCTACACCGCCGGGCTTCGAACGGCGCGCGGCCGCGGCGACGGGCGAGCAAGAGCACCCGCGCCCGTCCGCCGCGCGGCGCTCCTACTTCTGGCCGAGCGGGCGCACCAGCACCTCGTTGATCCCCACCCGCTCCGGCTGCGAGACCGCGAAGAGGATCGTCTCGGCGATGTCCTCGGGCTGGAGCACGTCGCCGATCTTGTCCATCATCGACGAGATCCCCTTCTGTACGTCGTCGGTGTTGTGGCTCTGGAGCTCGGTCTCCACGAAGCCGGGCTCGATCGCGGTCACTCGCACGTGCGAGCTCAGCGCCTCCTGGCGCAGCGCCTCCGAGAAGGCGGTGACGCCGAACTTGGTCAGGTCGTAGACGGCGGTGTTCGCGCCGGCGACGCGCCCCGCCACCGAGGACACGTTGACGATGTGGCCACCACCCGACTCTCACAGTCGGTGGACCGAAGAACGGGGTCCGCCCACGAAGGCGAGGCTTGCTACTACAAGCCTCCGCCGCTCGTTCGTGGTTGCCAGTGAGGCTTGTTGCCTTCGGCTTCCGCAACTGGCCATAGCCAGTTGACCTCGTTCACGACGCTGGGAATGTGCAGCTCGTTCCCCCAGAAGATGACGTCGCCGCTCTCCGGGTCAAGCCACCGCAGGGTGTTCATGTCGTCCCATCCAGCGCCGCCGACGCTCCCCCTGGGGCCGATGAGGATGCCAATGCGACTGCGGCTCTTTGACTCGTTCCACCAATCCTCGATTCGCTCGTCGAGGTGCTCGAAGTCGTTGCGGATCTTGATCCGCCGTAAAGGAGACGTGTCGGTAACGCCCAAACTGTCGCGCAGGGGCTGGCGCTCTGCGTAACGTCGGTCGCGTAGCTCCTGAGTCGGCCCAGTTCCCCAAAGGGCCTTAGACACGTTGCCCGCCCCGATGACGAGGTTTTGTACGCCGTACCAGAGCCTGCCGCTTTCGGCCTCGCTTCCAAGCTCCTCGAGCCCTAGCTGTACGTCCTCAAAGCCGAGAAGAACGGCACGACAGGAATATGCGACTTGCTCTTGAAAGGCGCGGAGTAGTAAGCGGTCCGAGAGGTCCACGCAGTAGGCTCGTACCCATGCCGGAACGCTCGAACCCCGCCGAACCGACACAGAAGACCCGCCCGAAGAAGGGCAAGCCCGCCGAGATCCCGGTGCCGACGCACAAAGAGGTCGAAGACCTCATGCGCGGCGTGACGGGCAAGCGCCCGTCAGTCGCTAAGGGTCCGAAGAAGAAGTAGGTCGAACATCGCCCGGCGCTCGAAGCGGTTGCTGTAGCGCCAGGCGTACTCGTTGAGGTAGGCGTTCAGCCAACGGCGCGAAACGCCGTGGTAGACGCCCCGGATGCCGCCCTTGACGTTCCCGAAGAACCCTTCGACCGTCTGAGTGTGGACGTGCCCTTGAACGTAGATCCGATCCTCGTGGCGGATGCGCTCGTGGCGGATGAACCTGCTGCTAAGGCGGAAGTGGTCGTATCCCTTCCATTCGTCCGTGAAGATGATCGACTCGGGCTCCACGTTCTCGTAGATCGGCCCCTCGACGTCCTGCGAGGCCCGCGACTTGACGACCTTCGCCTTGACGCGGCCACCGCGCTCGACAGCGGCCCAGACGGTCGGGCGATGGGACTTGTGGACGTAGGCGAGCCCGCGGCGGGCATCGCCCGCGCGCACGTTCCCGCCCCCGAGCGTCTCATCGACCTCTACGTCACCCGAGAGCTTCACGTCGTCCTGCTCCATGAGCTGGGTGCGGATGAGGTTGAGCATCCGCCAGGCGGTCTTGTAGGAGACGCCGATCTCGCGCTCTAGCTGCTTCGCGGCCAGCCCGGTCTTAGTGCTAGCCATGAGGTACATGGCGTAGAACCAGAGATGCAGCGAGGTCGAGGACTTGTGGAAGATCGTCCCGGCCGTGGGATGCAGGTGGTGGCCGCACGAGTCGCACGAGTAGGACGGCCGCGAGGCGACGCGGTGGAACTTCCGTGGGCGCTCGCACTTCGGACACTCGGCGGTGTGGCCGTCCGGCGCGTACCGCGTCCGCCAGAGCCAGTCGAGGCACTTCTCGTCGGTCCCGTACTTGCCCAGGAACTCCATGAGCGTGAACTGCGAGTCCGAGCCCTCCCCGCGAACGGGGTTATTGCGATCAACCGGTGGCATGCCTGCATTGTCTCAGAAAACTACCTACCGTAAAGGGATAAGCGCCTTAGAGCGTGTTTGAAAAGAGGTTGTGAGCGGGTGTTCCCGAAGTTTGGGGGATGTCAGCCAAGACGCGGTATCCATCAGATCTG